>JBGPMT010000233.1:0-5329 GCA_041487135.1 Binataceae bacterium (SeqCode)
AAGATGCTCGGCATGAGCTACCGGACCCTGCAATACCGGCTCGACAAGTTCGCGATCAAGAAGCCCGAGGGCAAGCCCCCGGCCCCCAAGTGAGAATCGGCGCGGCCTGCGTTCAGCCCTCCAGCAGCGCACTGGCCGGCATATAGACCCAGCATCCGAGCTTCTCGCCCGACGGCGCGACGGCCTCGGTCGATTCGCGGGTGTAGAGGCGCGGCACCTCCTCGTAGCGATCGAGAATCGCGAGGTCGCCGGCGCTCAGATCGAGCAGCAGCAGGCCCTCGGTCCGCGCGCCCGGCGCCGTGACGATATAAAAGTGGTGTCCGCGCGCGACCCGGTAGCCGTCGAGGCGGGCCGGCCGCGCCGGCACCGGATGGCCCAGCAGACGCTCGCGGCAGGCCGGCTCAAGCAGCGTTCCATACACAAACAGGGTAGATTTATCCGTACTGCTCACGATTATCATATTGCCGCCGGAGCATCCTTCGCTTACCCTCGATGAAGCTACCGCTTAGATGCGCGAACCTTTTTACCGCTTACTCGACCAGCTTGGCGAGATCGGTCTGCTGACCGTCGAGTTCGTGCGCCATCTCTTCCGCCGCCCTTTCGAAACCCGGCTCCTGATCGATCAGCTCGACAGTATCGGCGTGCGATCGCTCAACGTCGTCAACCTGACGGCGATTTTCTCCGGCATGGTGCTGGCGCTGCAGATGGGCGAGTTCCTCGCCAAGTTCGGCGCCAAGATCTACGTGAGCCGGGTGATGGGGCTCTCGCTGTTGCGCGAGATGGGCCCGGTGCTGACGGCGCTGATGATCGGCGCGCGGGTCGGAGCCGGTATCACAGCCGAGCTCGGCAGCATGAAGGTGACCGAGCAGATCGACGCGATGCTCGCGCTGGCTTCGAGCCCGGTGAAGAAGCTGGTGGTGCCGCGGGTGCTGGCGACGATCCTGATTCTGCCGGTCCTGACGGTGATCGCGGATGCGATCGGGCTGGTCGGCGGGCTCCTGATCGCGGTCACGCAGCTCGGCATCAGCGCCGATTTCTTCTACACCTCGCTGGTCCAGAACATCGCCTTGAGCGACCTGCTGAGCGGCATCGGCAAGTCGTTCTTTTTCGGCTACCTGATCTCCATAATCGCCTGCATGAAGGGTCTGAGCGTGACCGGCGGCGCCGACGGCGTGGGCCGCGCGACCACCTCCTCGGTGGTGGCGGCCTCGATCAGCGTGCTGGTGGCAGACTTCTTCCTGACCAAGCTGTTTCTGACGATCTGATGGAGGAGCACGACATCACGGCCGCCGGCGGCAACGGAGCCGCGCCCGGCGCGGAGCGCGTCCCGTTCATCCAGGTTTCGGGCCTCGAGAAAAGCTTCGGCGGCAAGCCGATCCTGCGGGGCATCGATCTCCAGGTGCACCACGGCGAGACGCTGGTTATCCTGGGCGGCAGCGGCGAGGGCAAGAGCGTGCTGCTACGCCATCTGAACGGCCTCCTGATGCCGGACCGGGGCACGGTGATGGTCGGGGGACGCAACCTGGCGCTGCTCAATGAAGACCAGCTCGCCGCGGTGCGCAAGGAAGTCGGGATGGTGTTCCAGCTCGGCGCGCTGTTCGATTCGATGACCGTGTACGAGAACGTGAGCTACCCCCTGCACGAGCATAGCGCGATGCCCGAGGAGCAGATCCAAGTGCGGGTGCGCGAGCTGCTCGCGATGGTGCAGCTCGACGGGGTCGAAGAGCTGCTGCCCGCGGAGCTCTCGGGCGGCATGCGCAAGCGCGTCGCGATCGCCCGCACGCTCGCGCTCGAGCCGCGCGCCGTGCTCTACGACGAGCCGACCACCGGGCTCGACCCGCCGGTGGCCCATCGCATCAGCGTCCAGATGCGCGAGCTGCAGGAACGGCTGGGCCTGACCAGCGTGGTGGTGACCCATGATCTCAAAAACGCGTTCGCGGTGGGTGATCGCTTCGCGCTGCTCTATCACGGTAAGATTCGTGTGAGCGGCACCGCCGACGAGGTGCGCGCCTCGCGCGACGACTTGATGCAGGATTTTCTCAAGACTGCGCTGTAGCGCGAGAGGGGGTTATCGTGGCTCAATCAACATCCAGGACCGTGCGGGTCGGGCTGCTGATTCTCGCCGGGCTGGTCGTTCTGGCCTTCGGCATCATGTCGATCGGGATGGGTTCGCGATGGTTCACCGGCTCCGAGACCCTGGAGGCGCGCTTCCATCGCGTCAATGGCCTGCAGGCCGGCGCGCCGGTGCGGCTGTCCGGCGTCAGCATCGGATCGGTCGCGCGGATCACGTTTTCTTCCGAAAATCCCAACGAGAGCCTGATTTCGGTCACGCTCTGGATCCGCGAGTCGGCCGCCAGTCACGTGCGGGTCGATTCCAAGGCCAAGATCGAATCGATGGGCCTGCTCGGGGATCAGTACGTCGAGATCACCCCCGGCCATCCCGGCTCGCCGCCGGCGCCGGCGGGCTCGGTGCTGCAGGTGCGCGATCCGATCGACTACCAGACCATCCTGCAGGCCAAGGGCACCGGCGACCTGGTGGCAAACGTGATGGGAGTGGCCGAGTCGCTGCACCTGCTGCTCGAGCAGATCAACCAGGGCAACGGACTTTTGGGCCAGCTTATCCACGGCCAGGGACAGGGCGAGCGCAAGCTCAACGCGGAGGCGGTGCGCCAGGCGCTCGACGATATCAGCCAGCTCACGAGCGATCTCGATCGCACCGTGGTCTCGATCAACCAAGGCCGCAGCGTGGCCGGCGCGCTGATCAGCAATCGCACTGACGGCCGGCGGATGCTCGACAACATCGCCGCCACTTTCGACACCATGCATCATACCTCCGAACAGCTTGGCGAAGTGGCGAGCCGCTTCAATCAGGGGCATGGCCTGTTGCCGCAACTGGTCGAGAACCAGGGCTACGGCGAGGAGGTCATGGCCAACCTGCGCTCGTCGTCGCAGGACCTGAGCCAGATTCTGCACAAGATCAACACCGGCCAGGGCACGGTCGGCAAGCTGGTCAACGATCCGACCGTCTACAATACGGTGTCGGGGATGCTCTCGAGCAGCGGCGGATGGGGGTTTTCGCTGATGCGCGGGTTCTACAACGTCTTTCATCCGCTCGCCGGTCCGAACCCGCCTGAACAGCCCGAGAGCGTGATGATCAACCTGCCGGCGTCGACGGTCTCGCATTGACGGGCCCGGCTTTGGTGGCGCCATGAAAATCGATATCGACCTGAAAGCCGGCTTCCTGCAGAGCATCAAGCGCGAGGTGCTCGCGACGCTGACCACCGAGGAGCGCGCGGTCATCGAGGTCTCGACCGGCGAAATGGGCAACAAGCCCGACGCGGTCAAGCTCGGATGGCTCAAGATGCGCACCAAGGAGAGCTGGACCAAGCAGCGTTACGTGAAGGCGCTCGACCGCACCATGAAGAAGCTGCGCGCGGCGGTCGAGGCCGACTCCGGCCGGCGCTCCGGCGACGACGACGACAAGCCCTAGCCGGCGCCGTTCAGCGCTCGATACGAGCGACCCGGCGCTTGCCGACCTCGAGCACCTGGTTTTGGCCGGGCACGAAATGAAAGTTGACTTCCGTGACGGTGCGGCCGTCGACCCGCACCGCGCCCTGCCCCACCAGCCGGCGCGCCTCGCTGGTCGAGGCGACGAAGCCGAGCTGTTTCATCAGCTCGCAAATCCACATTTCGCGATCGAGCCTGTAGACCCGCGCGTCGGCCGGCACCTCGCGCCGCTGGAACTTGGTCTCGAAATATTCGCGCGCGCGCTCGGCGGCCTCCGCGCCGTGATACTCGGCGACGATCATCGAGGCCAGCCGCTTCTTGGCTTCCATGGGATGCAGCGCGCCTGAGCGGACCGCGGCCAGCTCGGCCGAGTCGCCGCCGATCAAGAGCTCGAAATAGCGCGCCATCAGCGCGTCGGACACCGACATCAGCTTGCCGAACATCTCCTCGGGCGGGTCCTCGAGCGCGACGTAGTTGCCGTACGACTTCGACATCTTGCGCACGCCGTCGAGCCCTTCGAGCAGCGGCATGGTCATCACCGCCTGCGGCGGCTGCCCGTAAGCGCGCTGCAGGTCGCGGCCGACCAGCATGTTGAATTTCTGATCGGTCCCGCCGATCTCGAGGTCGGCCTTGAGCGCCACCGAGTCATAGCCCTGGATCAGCGGGTAGAGGAGCTCGTGCAGGAACAGGGGCTCGCCGGCCTCGAGCCGCTTTTCGAAATCGTCGCGCTCGAGCATCCGCGCCACGCTCAACTTGGCCGCGATTCCGATCAGCTCGCTGACACCCATCGCCGCCATCCACTCGCTGTTGAAGCGGATTTCGGTGCGCGCCGGATCGAGAATCTTGAACACCTGCCGCTCGTAGGTCTTTGCGTTGAGCTTGATCTGTTCGGGCGTGAGCGGCTTGCGGGTCTCGGAACGGCCGGTCGGATCGCCGATCATCGCCGTGAAATCGCCTACCAGGAAGACCACGGTATGACCGGCGAGCTGAAAATCGCGGAGCTTTTTGAGCGTAATCGTATGTCCCAGGTGCAGGTCGGGAGCCGTCGGGTCCATCCCGAGCTTGATCCTGAGCGGCCGTTCTTCGGCGAGCTTGGCGGCGAGCTCGGCAGCCGAGATCACCTCGATCGCGTTGCGGCTGAGCTCCAAAGCGCGCGCCTGTGCCTGACTTTCGTCCATATGGGATCAGATTTCCCTGCGTCTCCGGCCTGCGGCAAGCGTATCCGAAGCCGCAGGTGCGGAAAAGTTTACCGGCTACTCGCGCGCACCTATTGTCGATGGGTCCAGGGCTCAGCCCTGCCGTTGGTTGTAGCGGCCCATCGCGCGGTCGAGATCCTCGGCCATCAGGGTCTCGACCGCTTCACCGGCGCGCGCGACGACCGGCTCGAAACTCGCAAGCTCATCGCGCGCCATCGGCTTGAGCACGAAATCCTTGCTGTCGCCCTCGGCGGGCGGACGGCCGATACCGATTCGAACCCGGATAAAGTCCGGGCCGAGCCGCTCCGCAATCGAGCGCACGCCGCGATTTCCCGCGTCGCCGCCGCCGCGCTTGAGGCGCAAGCGGCCCGCTTCGAGATCGAGGTCGTCGTGCACGACGATCAGCCGTTCCAAAGGAACCTTGAAATGGCCGAGCATGGCCGAGAGGCAGTCGCCGCTCAGATTGTAGAAGGTCTCGGGCTTGACCAGGATCACCGCGCGGCCGTCGATCGTGGTTTGCGCGTACGTTGCCTTGAAGCGCCGCCGCGAAATTTTCACCCCATGTGCCGCGGCTAATCGATCAACGGTCATAAAGCCGAGGTTATGGCGCGAGCGCTGGTATTGCT
>JBGPMT010000234.1:0-5313 GCA_041487135.1 Binataceae bacterium (SeqCode)
AAGGGAAACGGCACGACAACGACGTCGTAGGGCTTACAGGTCACGGTAAGCCCGGTCGTCGTTCTCCGAGTTCCACTCGGATAGCGTGCTTTCCAGTGCCGCAAGAAACTCGAGATCGAGAGCTTCGGCCTTGCGGAGGCGGACTACTCCGTCTTCCGATTCTTCAAATATCACCGTGTCTCCCGGCCTCAGAATAGCGGATCCGGCTGCACACCAGTCCGCCGAGCCGCACGCATCGTTTCTGGACAAAAGACCCGCGGAAAAAGGAGGCGGCTCGCAGAGTCGATTGACTGGTCGAGTCGGTGAAGATCCTCAGCGCCCCTTACCGGGTGCAGGCCTCAGGCCTATGGGCCCAGCCCTGCCAGGTTGGCTTTGCGCGCCGGTTCTGCGATAAGGGCCAGAGACTCGGGCGCAACCCGCAACCAGTCTTAAAACCACTCGGAAGGAAGGTGCAGCAGCGATGGCACAGCAGTACCGCCGTATCGTCACCGGGCACAACGCACAGGGAAAATCGATCATCGTGAGCGACGGTCCCGCACCCGGGGGCTTCGACGCCACCGGCGGTGGCACCGCGGAATTCTGGATCACCGACAAGAGTCCGGTCGATAACAAGACGCCCAAGGGCGATCCCGCCGAGCGGCCGCGCAAACTCGAGCCGCCGCCCAACGGCTCGGTCATGCGCTTCTTCGCGCTGCCGCCCGATTCGGTCTTCAAGCCGGGCGAGGCCGAAAAGCACGCCAAGGCGTTGTTCGCCTCGATCGGCGCCACGCACTGCCAGGTCGACACCTCGCGCCATCCCGCGATGCATCGCACCAAGACCGTCGACTACATCATCCTGCTCTCCGGCGAGGTGAAGCTGATTGTCGACGAGGGCGAGGTCGCGATGAAGCCGTTCGACGTCGTAATCCAGCGCGGGACGAATCATGCCTGGGCCAACCCGGGCAAGGTGCCGGCCCTGCTGGTGGCGGTCCTGGTCGACGCTGAACCCGCGCCCTGAGCCCGCTTGAGTTTGTTCTGAGGTTGAGAAAGGGCGGCGCGGGGTAACGGCCCTGCGCCGCTGAATTCCCTCGGAGTCCGCAAAAACGGCGGAATCAGATGAGCCTCGCGATAATCAATCTCGGCGACTCGCATGCCGGTGATCTGAGCGGTTCACGGATCGCGGGCGACGCCGTGGTCTGTGCCGACGGGTTGATCTCGTGGATCGGCAATTCGAGCGATGTCCGCGCGGCCGAGCATGAGACGGTGATCGATGCGGCTGGGGCGACGCTGACGCCCGGCTTTATCGATTCGCACTTCCATAATTCGTTCGGTGACTACACTCCGCGCCAGAACGCGGTCGGCTATTTCGAGAGCTACCTGCATGGCGGCATGACCCGCGCGATCTCGGCGAGCGAGATTCACGTTCCGGGCCGGCCGCACGACGTGGCGGGCGTCAAGGCGCTGGCGATTACGGCCGAGCGATGCTTTCGCGACTATCGGCCCGCCGGCGTCACGCTGCACGCGGGCTCGGTCATCCTGGAGCCGGGCTTGACGGCGCAAGACTTCGCCGAGCTCAGGCAGGCCGGCGTCTGGCTGGCGAAGGCGGGCTTCGGATCGTTCGCGGCCCCGATGGATTACGTGCCGGTGGTGCATGCGGCGCGGGCCGCGGGACTGGTCGTGATGTGCCACACGGGCGGCGGCTCGCTGCCCGACACCAAGGCCAAGATCGGCGCCGATGAAATCCTCGCGATGCAGCCGAACGTCGCGGGCCATGTCAACGGCGGTCCGACCGCGCTCAGCGCCGAGGAGAACGCGCGTATCGTGAGCGAGGGCGGCGACATCGCGCTGCAAGTGGTGCGGGCCGGCAATTTTCGATCGGCGCTGGATATCGCGCGGCGCGCGATCGACGGCAACTGCCTGGAGCGGCTGCTGATCGCTAGCGACTCGCCGAGCGGCAGCGGCCTGTTGTCGCTCGGGATCTTGAGCCTGATGGCCGAGTTGGCCTCGGTGGGGCCGCTCTCGGGACGCCAGGCGATCGCGGCGGCGACCGGATCGGTCGCCGCGGTCTATGGGCTTGCGGCGGGCCGTATCGAGGTGGGACGGCCGGCCGACCTGCTGGTGCTCGACGCGCCGCACGGCTCGTCGGCCAAGGATGCGGTCGGCGCGCTCGAGATTGGCGATGTCGCGGCGGTGGCGGTCGCGATCACGCAGGCCCTGGTGCGTTTCGCGCGCAGCCGCAACACGCCGCCCCCGACCCGTCGGGTGCGGGTGATCGATCGTTCCGGCCAGCTCGGGCAGAACGGCCGCTAGCCGCTGACTTCGCGGCTTCTCAGTGCGGCCGCGGTCCCAATCCCATCTGGTTCAGGATGGCCTGGAACAGCGGGCTTGCGGGATTGCCGAGCTCGCCGATTATCGAGAAGTGATGCAGCTTCGGCATCACGATCAATTCGCCGTGGAAGCCTTTCCCGATCCACGCCGCGAAGAATTCGACCGATTGGCGGATGAACTCGGCGGTTTCGTCGCGGCCCACCGCCACGATCAGCGGGCATCCGCGCTCCGGCAGATGGAGCAGCGGACTGAACCGCGCGGCGGTCTCTTCGTCGAGCCGCAGCGCTTCGTTGTAGGACGTAAACCGTATCGGCCGCATATCGTACACGCCGCTCACCAGGCAGGCGCCGGCAAAGACATTTTCCGGCAGGCCATGATGCTGCCATTGAGTGGCCAGCAGGATAGCGCCGAGATGGCCGCCGGCCGAATTGCCCGCAAGATGGATCCGGTTCGGGTCGCCGCCGATGGCCTCGGCGTTGCGCTGAATCCAGACGATCGATTCCCGCACCTGCCGCACCATCTCGTCGAGCGTGACGCCCGGCGCCAGCGGATATTCGACCGAGATGAAGATCGCGCCCGCGCGCGCCAGCGGCAGCGCCGGGAAGGCGCGCTCGCTCTTGTTCGATCCGCGCCATCCGCCGCCGTGGATAAACACCAGGATCGGGGCGCGCGTCCGGTCGGTCAGATAGACGTCGAGCCGCTGGTCGGGAGCGGGGCCGTAGGCGACGTCGAGCCGGGTCTTCAGGTGGGAACGGACGCGGTCGCTCTCGGCCTTGTAGCGATCGCGGCACTCGGCGGCATCGGCGACGCCGATTTCCGGGTTGTAGAGCCGGGCCAGCGTGGCGGGATCGTAATCGCGGTAGGATTTCATGGCTCGATCTTCCGTGAGTTGCCGGCGATGCCAGCTTTCTGCGCTCCGCCGACAGTCTCGCGCGGAACTCGAAGATCGTCAATAATTCCCAGAGCGAACTGGCTTTCTTGACGCAAATTGGAGCGCCGGGATAAGGTCGGCTAGCCGAGTGGCAATGCCGATCGGCGCGCGCCGGACAATCAAAAAGGGTGCATGATGAGCAAGCTGGTGGTGAACAGCAAGGACGAAATTCCGGATGAGCAGTACCGGAAGATGGTGCTGACGCTGATGGATCGGCAGGCCGGCCGCGAGATCGCGACCGCCGAGGTCTTCGGCCAGTGCGTCATCTTCGCGCCCAGGCTCGACGACAAGCTCCGGATCACGCGCTACCAGAACGAGGAGTTGAAGCACTTCAAGCTGGTCGCGAGGCTGATGGCCGAGCTGGGCGTCGATATGAACCGCTACGTCAGCGATCGCAAGCAGGCGGGCGCGCGTTTCACCGGCAATGAAGAGGACGTGCGCGTGAGCGACTGGATCGACGCGACGCTGTTCAACTTCATGATCGATCGCGCCGCGACTTACCAGCTTACCGAGTATACGCGGGGCAGCTATGCTCCGCTGGCGAAGGCCAATGTCTCGATCCTGCGCGACGAGGAGCGCCACAAGGATTTCGGCGAGCAGTGCCTGGTGCAGATGTGCCGCGATGCCGGGACGCGGGCCGAGATTCAGCGCCGCTTCCATAAATGGTTCGTCGGCGCGATGCGGATTTTCGGCCGGCCCGGCACGCCCGGTAATCGCTACTGTATCGAGGTCGGACTCAAGCAGCGCGACAGCGGCGAGATCGCGGCGGCCTACCTCGATTCGATTCGTCCGGTGATGATGCGATGCGGGCTGAAGTTTCCGCGCCGCGAGGAGCTGCCGATCGAACTTGCGCCGCAGCTCAACCTCGAAGTGCCGGCTTCCGCCTCCGTCGAGACCCGCGGCGGGCGGGTCGTCTGAAAACGAAAGGAACGGTTTCTGGATGGCAGCAGCGCAGAAGTGGGTGGGTCAGCCGCTCAAACGCGTCGAGGACCCGCGCCTGTTGTCGGGACAGGGCACCTTTATCGCGGACCAGCTCTTCCCCAACACGCATCACGCGGCCGTCCTGCGCAGCCCGCATGCCCACGCGCGCATCCGCTCGATCGATGCGAGCGCGGCTCTGAGAGCCCCTGGCGTCGTCGGCGTGGTGACCGGACAGGACGCCCTCAAGATGACGCGGCCGTTCGCGGTCGGGGTGCGTGCGCCGGTCAAATACTACTGCATGGCGATCGACAAGGTGCGCTTCGTCGGCGAGCCGGTAGCGGTGGTGGTCGCGGCCGATCGCTACCTGGCCGAGGACGCGCTTGATTTGATCCAGGTCGACTACGAGCCGTTGCCCGCGGTGGTCGACGTGGAGCGCGCGCTGGAGGACGGCGCGCCGATCCTGCACGACGAGGTCGGCTCCAACCTCGCCTGCCATCGCCATATCGTGTACGGCGATCCCGAAGCCGCCTTCGCCGAGGCGGAAGTGATAATCCGCGAGCGCTTCGTCTTTCCGAAGTACGGCTCCACGCCGATCGAAACCTACGGAATCGTCGCGATGTTCGATCGCCTGAGCAAAGTGCTGACCATCCACTCGAATTTCATGGGTCCCTTCATCCTGCATCCGCTGACCGCGCGGGCCCTCAATCTGCCCGAGAACAAGCTGCGTTTCATCGTGCCGCCCGATATCGGCGGCAGCTTCGGCATCAAGACCAGCATCTTCCCCTATCTCGGCCTGATCGGACTCGCCGCGATGAAGACCGGCGTGACGGTCAAATGGATCGAGGATCGCCGCGAGCATCTGCTGGCTACAAACCACTCACGCGAAATCGACTGTGAGTTGGATATTGCCTGCGGGCGCGACGGAACGATCCTGGCTCTGCGCGGCAAGATCTACGGCGACATGGGTGCCTATATCCGAACCAATGGCGGCGTCGTTCCGGCCAAAGCTGCGCAATTCCTCCATGGGCCGTATCGCATCCCTAACATGAAGTTCGACGTTGCTGCATTCATGACCAGCAAGACGCCGATCGGTACGTATCGTGGACCCGGGCGCGTGGAGGCGAATTTCTTCCGTGAGCGGCTCATGGACATGG
>JBGPMT010000235.1:0-5287 GCA_041487135.1 Binataceae bacterium (SeqCode)
AAGGGCTGGAATCCTTATAGCCGGTTTCTCGACGTTGACAAGGTCGATTTGATTCTGCGCCGAAAGCATTTGGGGCATACGATCTATCGTGAGGTCCAAGTCAAATTTGGCAAGTTGTATCGAGTCGGCTCCGCGTGGGAACGCCCCTTTATCGCCGGCGGTCTCCGATATCGTCTCATCGGAGACGCTTGGATGCGCTTCGAGGCATGGGACAACAACACCAGTGGCAAGTAGCGTCTTGTGGCATGTCGGAGAGGCGGGCCTTAGGGCGCGATGCTACTAATGGTGAAGGTAAATAGCTGTGAGCGAACGACCCTCAAGAATCGATGGTCACGCAGACGATTAGAAATGCTCCGCAGGGCGAGAGAAACTTGGGCGAGAGTGCGGGAGACGCGCGGGGTAGAGGATCCGCGCGAGATGAGACTTGCAACGCCGCAGACGGCAGGCGTATAAGCAGGACCAAAGCAGGCTCAGTCAGGGGAGCAAATGCCGTCTGAGACCGCAAATAGCGGTTCCCGCTACAGTTTGCGTTTTTCGCCCTCCAAAATCGCACGTGCAGCGATCCGCCTCGCACTGGTGATGCTCGCGGTCGCGTTTATCGGCTTTTGCGTAATATACCTAGGGCGCGTCGGGTTAGCCTTTTCGTTATATGCGCGAACCGCAAAGTGGACAAGCAGGGTGCTCGGGCTTGACTACTATGTTGCGCGTCTATTTGCTTTCGCGGTTGTAGCTGTCGCCCTATCGGTGCCCTCGAGTTTCATTTGGCTCTTTGGGCGCCGAAAGAGATCGCGTGCAGGACTTGCTGCATTAGGAGTATGGGGGGTCGCCTGTCTTCTCGTGTACACGGTGGGCAGCAATGTTTACTTCGATCGGAATACGGGCGAGCCGTTGCGCTACTATGCCGACACGCCGGAAGGTCGATCATTTAGCTTCACGCCCGGTTTCGACCCAAAGTATGGTGTCCCATACAAACCGTACACCCGCGAAATTGCTGAGCGCTCCGCTAGCGTGCTACCGGGCAATGCTGCGCCTGGCATCTCTATGAATCCTTCTGACAAGCCGGGGATGGAGGCGTATATTGCAAATCTCGAGACATGCCCCGGTGAAGAAAAGGCGGATTCTATCCGGCAGACGACTACGATAATGCTAGAGGGAAGGGGTACCACGTGCTGGATGCATTGGATCTACGGCATGTGCAATAACGGCGTGGTCGCAATTAGTTCAATGGCTTATCCACGCCCACTGCCATACGGATATTGGATTCATGGGGTCCCCCCTCAGATCATCTGGGACCCGGATGGACCGGGCGAGACGAGAAGACCATGGGTCGTTGGGGGGCTGCGTATCCGCATTATGGGCGTTGGACCCATAGCGGTTACGATACGGTGCCCCAAAAAATAAAGAGGACTTAGAGCACTTTGTATTAGCGCAAAGTCGCATCGGCCGCATACCCCTTATCGCGCGGTTGCGGTCACGGGCGAACGCGGCGGATGTGCATCTGTTGCTGCAACACCTCGACCGCTTCTGACGCGGCTTGAACTCGTGGCGGCAATTCTCAATTAGTGCTAGCCAAATCTTCAGACCGACCCGGGATCGATTTCCGGCCACGGAGGAACGCAAGTTGGATTTCGGCTTTTCTGAAGAACAGGAGATGTTGCGCGATGCGGCTCGGCGCTTTCTGGCCGATAACTGTCCGACTACCTTCGTGCGCCGGATGATGGCGGATGAGATCGCGCACGACCCCGGCTTCTGGAAGAAGATCACCGGCCTGGGATGGCCCGGACTGCTGATACCCGAAAGTTACGGCGGCCAAGGCGGCACCTTCCTCGATATGACGGTGGTCCTCGAGGAGGCGGGCAAGGCGCTGGTGCCGGGACCGTTCTTCACGGCCGCGATACTCGGCGCGATGGCAACCGTCGAGGGCGGCTCCGAGGCGCTCAAGAAGGAAGTGCTGCCGAAGATGGCGGCGGGCGAGTTTATCGGCACGCTCGCGATCGCGGAAGCCTCGGGACGTTTCGACCCGCCGGGCGTCGAGATAAAGGCGTCGAAGAAGGGATCGAACTGGATACTCTCGGGCGAAAAGATGTTCGTGCCGGACGCCCACGTCGCCCACGGAATCGCGGTTGCGGCGCGCACCGGGGCGGGCGGCGGCGATCGCGGAATCACGCTGCTCTGCGTCGGGACAAAGGACCAGGGGGTGACGGTCACCCAGCTCAAGACGGTCGATATGACCCGGCGGCTCTGCCACGTGAAATTCGACCAGGTCGAGGTGCCGGCCGCGAACATTCTCGGCGCCGAGAACGAGGGCGGCGCGCTGCTTGCGCGGCTGGTGGAGATCGCGGCCACCGCCTTGTCGGTCGAGATGGTGGGGACGGCGCAGAAGGCGCTCGATCTCTCGGTCGACTACGCCAAGACGCGCACCCAGTTCGGCAAGCCGATCGGCGCCTTCCAGGCGATCAAGCACAAATGCGTGGACATGATGGTCGCGGTCGAGAATGCCCGCTCGCTCAGCTACTATGCGGCCTGGACCGTCGATCAGCGCGCACCGGAGGCCGCCTCAGCGGTCGCGATGGCGAAGGCCTACGCTTCGGACATGGCCAAGAACGTCACCAGCGAAGCGATCCAGGTGCATGGCGGAATCGGCTTCACCTGGGAGCACGATATGCATCTCTACCATCGGCGCGCCATCGCCGGTGAGTCCAACTTCGGCAACGCTCCGATTCATCGCGAGACCGTGGCCAAACTGGTCCTCGACTAAGCAGGTATTCTATCGGGACCGCCCGTGACCGGCGGGGCGCAGACCGCGCCCGGAGCGAGCCGAGCCGCGGTGGAAAGGCCCGCCGATTTCTTGCTCATGGATCTGCTCGTCAAGTCGGGATTTGGCCGCAAAGCGATTTTCACGGCGCTGCGGCCCGGGCGTCTGCTCGACGTTCCGGCCGGTGCGGGCGGCTACTCGAAAACGCTCGGCGAACTGGGTTACGCGGTGGTCTCGATGGACCTGATGCCGCCGGCGGAACGGGCCACGCCGCTATCGTGGGTGCGGGCCGATGCGAACCAGCCGTTTCCGTTCGCCAGCGCGAGTTTCGATTACGTGCTCTCGCGCGAGGGTATCGAGCATCTGGAGAACCAGGCGGGCTTCGTACGCGAGTGCGCGCGGGTGCTCAGGGCCGGCGGCACCCTCGTGATCACGACGCCCAACCTGATGCATCTCTCGGCGCGGCTGAGTTACCTGCTGACCGGCCAGCGCAATCTGAAACGCGGGCTCGTCAATGAAGTCCAGACGCTGCGCATGAGCCGCGGGCCGCATCTCTACCATGGCCATGTCTTCATGATCGATTATTTCCGGCTGCGCTATCTGCTGCGGCTGGCGGGCTTCGAGCAGCTCGCGGTCTATACCGATCGCTACAGCCCGACGGCGCTCGGGATGGCGCCGCTGGCGCCGCTTCTATGGGCGGCCTCGCGCTTCTCGGTCTGGACGGCGGCGCGCAACAACCGGCGCAAGGGGCTTCCGGCCGCGCCCGCGCCGGTCACCGACGAGATTATCGGGCACGTCCATTCGCCGGCCCTGCTGTTCGGCAAGCGGATGATCGTCGCGGCGCGCCGCGGCGCGGGTTAATGTGGCGGAGCGGGAGGCGCCGGCGGCGCCGGAGTCATCGAGCTCAACGCGTAGCGAAACGGCGCATCCGAAACCACCACCGCCCCCTGGTAGGGGTTCGCGAGCTCGCTGATCGCGAGAATCGTTAGTCCGATCAGCGCCGCGAAGGTCGCGATCATGATCGCCTGCGAACGAAACAATCGCGTGCCGAAGAAATAGCCGAAGCCCAGCGTAATCAGGCATCCGACGTAGATTACGATCCAGATCACCGAGGGCAGGTCCTCGCTGTAGTAGAGATAGCGAAGCTGCCGCGCGTCGCTCAGCTGTCCAACCTGGTCGACGCTCTTGTCGAGGAAGGTCTGCTGCCGGGCGGTCGCGGGATTGTAGCGCGACAGCACGTCCCAGATGCGCTGCTCGCCGGCGGTGCTCCGGCGGTAGTCGTAGACCGCCATCGCCATCCACTCGCGATTGATCACCTCGGTTGCGTATTGGCGCATCGCATCCTGCATCGCGCTGCGCGCCGGCTCGTCGAAACCCTTGGAAAGATTGTAGAGGTTTGAGATCGCCAGCGCTTCCTTCTGGGTGGTTTCGTTGGCGCGCTCGAAACGCTGCCATACCGCGACGATTACGAAGGCCAGTATCACGCCATAAAAGGCGCCCACCACGCCGAACGTAAAGCCGGCGACGTCGTGGTCTTCCTTCAGTACGTGGGGCGGGATGCGGCTTCTGACGAAGTAGAGTCCGGCGACGGTGACGCTGGCAAAAATAACCACCACGGCCGCGGCCTGAATCGCGATTGGCAGATTCCCGAAAATGTCCATCAGGGTGCTCCGTTGCGCGGAACGCTCCGTTGCCGCCAGATCCGGCTTTATCCGCGCGCCTGCCATCTTTACTATGCGCTATGCGTGCGATGCGACCGGCCTTGACTATCGGCCTGATGATGGCGCTAGCCGCGCTGCCCGCCGTCGCCCGGGCGCAGGTCGGCAAACGCAACTTTATCGAACCGCTGATCGTTGACGACGCCAATCCCAGCAACGAGCTCGATCTGATTCCCCAGTGGGTCAAGCTCGCGCACGGTACGCTGCTGTCCGTGAATGGCACGCTCGAAAAACAGCTCAGCCGCAATTTCAGCGTCGAGCTGGCCGATGGATGGAACGATCCCTCGTGCCAGCCCGGCCATGCCTGCTCGCTGGCGACCATCACGCGCACCGGACGCCATCGCCAGCGCCGGGTCTCCTCGCAGTTGCTGAGCGGTTTCGAGGATTTGGAAATCCTCACCAAGTACGCCTTCCTGGAATCGGCGCGCCATGAGCTAAGATTGGCGATCGGAACCGATCTGTTCCTGAGCAACGGCAATCCGACTGCCGGCTGCACGACGCATACCTACCTGGGCCCGATCCTGATGTTTTCCAAAGGGATGGGGGACCTCCCGGATTGGCAAATGATCCGCTACCTGCGCCCGCTGGCGATCCAGGCGGACGTCGAGGACCTGGTGAAGACCGGGGGTACCCAGGCCAACCAGCTCAACGCCGATTGGGTGGTCTCGTATCAGTTCTCGTATCTGACGGATTATGTGCGCGACCTCGGATTGCCGGCGCCGCTGCGCGATCTCAGTCCGTTCGGGGAGTTCACTTACGGTCAGTTCGTCCAGGGCGGCCGCGGTGCGACCCAACCCGACCTCCGCGCGCTGCC
>JBGPMT010000236.1:0-5242 GCA_041487135.1 Binataceae bacterium (SeqCode)
CCTTCTCGGCGAAGGTGGTGGTCGGAAAAACCACCGCCGCGCGCGCGAAGCGGGCGCTGGGCCGCAAGGCCTGGACGATCAGCAAGTCGAGCGCGGCGAAGATGCGATCGAGGCGGCCGGCCGGGACCATCTCGAACAGGTCCTCGCCGCAGAGGTAGAGCCCCTTGACGGCGCCGGCCTCGATCGCGCCGAGCAGCGCCTCGAGTCCGTCGTCGGCGCCGCTCACCAGTTTCAGCTCGCGCACGCCGCGCGCATTGGCAGCCTTCTCGGCCTTGATCAGGAAGTCGTCGGCCTTGCCGCGCCGCACCGCCATCGCGATATGCCGCACCTCGAGCGCGCGCATCAGCTCGCCGAAGCGGAAGTTCTCCTCGTTGGTGAGATGCGGCGAGACCAGGGCGCCGAGCGCGCCGCCGCCGTGGCGCTGGCGGAAATCGCCGAGCGCGGCTGCGGCCCGGTCCAGCGCTTCGTTCCAGGTGGCGGGTGCGCCGTCGACGATCGGCGCGCGCAGCCGCTCGGGATCGGCGGCATAGCGGTAGTTGAGCCGCCCCGCATCGCACATCCAGGTGTCGTTGACCTCATCGTTGCGCCGCGGCGTCAGGCGCCAGATGCGGTTGCGGTAGGCGGAGATCATGATGTTGCAGCCGTTGGAGCAGCTCGGGCAGACGCTGGCCGTCTCCTCGAGAAACCAGACCCGGATGCGATGATGAAAATCCTTGGTCTCGAGCGCGCCGACCGGGCAGACGTCGGCGGTGTTCATCGAGTAGTCGTTGTCGAGCCGCTCATCTTCGTAGATATCGAGCCGAGAGTGATCGCCGAGCGTGAAGACGTGCAGCTCGCCGGTCTTGGCTATCTCGTTGCAGAACCGCACGCAGCGCCGGCACAGGATGCAGCGCTCCTGGTCGAGCAGCATCCGCTCGCCGATATCCAGGCGCTTGCCGCGCTTGCGGCGCGGGTCGATGGTGCGGCCGGCGCGCGCCCCGAACTCCATCGCATAGTTTTGCAGCCAGCATTCGCCGGCCTTGTCGCAGATCGGGCAGTCGAGCGGATGGTTCAGCAGCAGCAGCTCGATCACGCCGCGGCGGACCTGGTGGACTTCCGGGTCATCGGTCTTGACCACCATCCCGTCGCGCACCGGCGTGTTGCACGAGATCTGGAGCTTGGGCAGCCCCTCGATGCGGACCTGGCAGAAGCGGCAACTGCCGTCGATGGTGAGCTTGGGATGATAGCAGTAGTGCGGGATGTCCATCCCCGCATCGAGCATCACCTGTAGCAGGGGCGTGCCTTCCGGCGCCTCGAGCGTGCGCCCGTCGACGGTGACGTGAACGCTCTTCACGACTATTCGATCCGGCGTCCGCTACCGTGGATCTCGGGCCAGGGATGGCCCTCGCGCTCATGCTGCACGCGATACTGGAGCTTTATGAGTCCGTCGAGCACCGCCTCGGGCCGCGGCGGACAGCCGGGAATGTAGAGCGCCACCGGCACCACGCGATCGATCCCCTGCAGCACGGCGTAGTTGTCGTAGGGGCCGCCCGAGCTGGTGCAGGCGCCGAACGATACCACCCATTTCGGCTCGGCCATCTGCTCGTAGACTCGCCGCAGCACCGGCGCCAGGCGCTGGGTGATGGTGCCGACCACGAACAGCAGGTCGGCCTGGCGCGGCGTGAAGCGCGGCAGCGCCGCGCCGAAGCGGTCGATATCGTAGCGCGGGCCCGCGGTCGAGAAGTATTCCATCCCGCAGCAGGCGGTCACGAACGGGTACGGGAAGAACGAGTACTTGCGCGCCCACTGAATCGCGTCCTGCAGCCGGGTGCTGGCAAAGCTCTCCGGAAACGCCCTCGAGGCGTCGGCCGGCGCCTTCTGGGTAATCGAGCCGCCGACCAGGTAGGTGGAAACGGTTCTGCGTTTTTCCATGCTCAAACTTCTACCGGCTAAACCGGTTCGATACACGTAAGCTCTGGCAAACCGACACGGAATCGCGGTCACAGGGTCGATCAGATCCGGACCAGCCGCGACCTCATTATGTCTATTGTTTTCCTGATCGAAAGCAAGGGCAAGACGAGACCGGCCGCTAGCGGCCGGCGCCGCGGAGCGCGACGGAGTGCGGGGCCGCCCCGGAAGTATCGCCGATCATCAGCCGGCCCACGTGACTCCCGCGGCTGGCGGGCGTGAAGACCACCGTGACGATGCAGGTTCCGCCGCCGGCAGCGAGCGGCTGGCCCGCGCAGTTCTGGCTCGGCGCGAACTCGCCGCCGTCCGGCCCGCCCGGAACGATCGACTGGATCGTGACCGGGATCGGATTCGGGTTGATGAGCTTCACCTGCCGGGGCGCGGCTGGGAGTCCCACCGTCTGGATACCGAAATTGAGCGCGGCCGGATTAATCCGCATGGCCGGCGGCACGCCGCGCCCCGACAGCGCGACGAGCTGGGGACTGCCGCGCGCGTTGTCGAAGAGGCTCAGCAGACCTTGCTGCAAGCCGAGCGATCGCGGCTTGAAGGTGACCATCACATGGCATCGGGTTCGAGGTGGAATCACCCGGCCGCATCCTCTGCTGGCGGTGAAACTCCCGACCGTCGACGCGATCTCAAGGATCACGGGCAGCTTCCGGCTGGTGTTCGAGACCTGCACCGAGAGCTGCTTGCTGGTCGCGCCGGTGTCCGTGAAAACCTGCTTCGGAAATGAAAGCTTGGTGGGCGTCACGGTCAGCGTGACGGGGACCGGGGTCGGCGTGGCGGTGGGCGTGGGCGGCGGCAGGTTGGGATTGTCATATACAAGGAACCGGTTGTTGCCGCGGTCCGCGACGTAGAGATTGTCGCTCGGGTCGATTTCGAGACCGGCCGGATTGCACAAGCTGTCGGCGCTCGCGCCTTCGGGCGGATTGCAGGCGTTGGCGATGAAATTGTCGGACTGGCCGAAAACTTTCGCGGCCGTACTGCTCGCCGTGAGCGGCGCCAGATATTCCAGCAGCCGATTGTTGCCGCGGTCCGCGGCGTAGAGGTCGCCAGCGCTGTCAAATGCCATCCCGGTCACCAGGCAGAGCGTGCCGGCACCCGGAAGGGCCGAAGCAGACGGACTCTGGTTGCAGAGATCGGCGCTGAAATCCCCGTTCTGTCCCAGGACGAGATCGGCCGTGGTATCGCCGGGCGAGCCCGGCACACCCGGAGTCCCGCCGCCCGCCGCCAGAGGATTCAGATACTCGAGGATTCGCGCACCGTCGCCGACATACAGATCGTCCGACGCGTCCACGGCCAGCGCACGCGGATGGCACAGGCTGTCGGCGCTGATACCGCCCTGATTGCAGACCGCGGTGGTGAAGTCGCCGGCCTGTCCAAACACCCGGTCGGCGGTCTGACTGATGAGCGGATTATCGTACTCGAGCACCCGGTTGTTGTCGGTATCCGCAACGTAGAGATGAGCGCCGCTGTCGACCGCCACCGCACTGCCGTCGGTGCTGAACCGGCCCGCAGCCGCCGCATTCAGGCAGAGCGTGGCATTGCTCGGCTGGCCCTTGGCCTGGTTGCAGGTTTGCGCGGCCAAGCCACCCGCAGTAAACAGGCCGCCCTGTCCGAAGACCCGCTGCGCCGGCAGCGCCGCGGTCCGGCCGCTCAAGTAAGGCGCGTCGTATTCCAGCACCCGGTTGTTGTTGACGTCGGCCACGTAGAGGTTGCCGGCGGAATCGAGCGCCAGGCCGGTCGGAAACGAGAGGCTGCGCGCGGATGGCGCGCGGATCGCGGTCGCCGCGCCGTTGGGCTCGATAACCGCTCCATTGTAATTGGGATAATTCGATCCGGTGTCGGGCTGGCCGATAACTATCGCTCCCCCGATGTGCGCGATGAAGCGCGACATCGGCGCGTAGCCCAGGATTCGATTGTTGCCCGAGTCTGCCACGTAGATGCGATTGGGCGTGACGGATTTATCGATCGCGAGATGGAATGGCCCCCAGTAACCGCCGTCATCGACGTAGTCGGGCGTCAAATAGGAGAATCCCACCTGCCCGATTACGCCGCTCGGCGCCGTGCCGGAGAACGGCGCGGCAAAGGTCAGGACCCGATTGTTGCCGGTGTCGGCGATATACAGCGTACCGTTCGCATCGAGCGTCACCGCGGCGGGATTGCAGAGATCGCCCGCCGAGGTGCCCGAGAACGAGGTCCCGCCGGCGGCGAAGCTGCCGGTGTTGCATGCTGCCGAGGCCGGGTTCGGCTGGCCGAAGACCTCAGCGGCGGCCGCGCCACCCATCGAGCCCGGATCGTTGAATTCCAGCACGCGGCTGTTGCCGGTATCGGCCACGTACAGGTTTCCCGCGCCGTCCACCACCGTGCCCGATGGGGCGAGCAGCGTGGCGGCGGTCGGATTCGGTTCGCCGCATCCAAATCCGCTGTAGCTTCCACAGGTGCCGAGCACGGCGGCGGCGCTCGCGTTGCCGCCGGCCGGATCATGATAGAGGAGCGCGCGGTTGTTGCCGCTGTCCGCGACATAGAGATCGCCGTCGCGCGGATCGACGGCCACGCCTAGCGGATGGCACAGGCTCGCCGCGCTCTCGCCGTTGTGGTTGCAATCCTGCGCGCCCGGGTCGCCGCCCTGCCCGAATATCAGGCTGGCGCTGGCGCCATTGACGAGCGGCGATTGATATCCGACCACGCGCGAATTGCCGGTATCTGCCACCCATACATTGCCCGACGCGTCGACCGCGACCCCCGCGGGATCGCACAGCGTGCTCGCATCGGGAGCGCCGTTGCCGCGATTGCATTGATTGGTTTTGAGGTTGGGCTGGCCGAGTACCACGCTGGCCGGAAGGTCTTCGGGGAAACCCGACGAGAACGGATGATCGAACCTGAGCACGCGATTATTGCCGCGATCGGCGACGTAAAGATTTCCCGTGGCGTCGACCGCCAGCGCCGTCGGCTCGCAGAGGCTGGTCAGGCTGGCCTTGCCGGTGCCCTGGTTGCATTCGATCGAGAGTGAGTCGTGCTGGCCGATTACGATCGGGATGTAATGGCTGCTAACGCCCGATTCCGAGCCCAGCACGCGGTTGTTGGCGGTATCGGCGATATAGACCTGGACCGCCGGGCCGTTCACGTAAACGGCCACGCCCGCATCGCTATGAAAGCCGTGCAAGCCCTTGCGCAAGACCTCCGCGTTTTCTTGCGCTTTTTCATGGGTCGTAACGAAGATGCGCAGCACTTCCTCCTTCGTCCGTGGGAAAGACGACCCGGAGGGAGTGGCCAGAAGGGCATTCAAATAAAG
>JBGPMT010000237.1:0-5241 GCA_041487135.1 Binataceae bacterium (SeqCode)
GCAACCTGCGCTGCCGGATAGCGCGGGATACTGCTAATGCCAGCGCGGCTCGGTTTCCGTGAGCGTCTCGAGCTCCTTGGCCCAGCCCTTGCTCACCGGGACCAGGAAAAATTGTACGATGCGCCGCGAGCTAAAATGCCAGCGGCCATCCAGCAGCCGATATTCATCGTAGATCTTGCCGCATCCGACCAGGCTTTCGCCGTTGCGCGTCCCCAGGTTGTCGAGCCAGCACCATCCACGGGCGTGCGTTTTGTCGAGGAACTCGATGTAGTGGTTGGTAAAGAATGGCTTCACGCAAAATGGCCAAGTCCCGGTGTAAAACTTCTTGATTGCTTCGCGTCCCTTGTGAATTCCCCAGCCCAGGTAGGTGAAATCGACGGCGCCGTCTTCGGTGAACAGATTCGCCATACCCTCGGCGTCGCGTCGCAGTATGCACTCGCCGTAGGCGTAGGTAAGCGACTTGATCTGCTCGCGATTCCAGAGCTCCTCGACTTTTTCCTCCAAGCTTTTCTCCACGGGCTTGTCCTCCAACGCCTGAATGGTTACATCGTATCGCTTCGGGTTCTTCTATCTGACCGTCAACCGCGGCTTTGTCAACCGCCGTTAGGATGGCCCCGCATGAAGAGGGAGGAGACTTACGATGGCACGCGTACCCTATCTGAATAAATCTGACCTGTCGGCGGAAAACCAGGACCTGCTGACCAGCGCCATCAACCTGTCGCGCGCGATGGTGCATAGTCCCGACCTGGCGCGCAGTTTTGGAACCGTCGCGAACTTTATCCGCAGCCGGAGCCGGCTCGATCCGAGACTGCGGGAGATGGCGATTCTTCAGGTTGGGTACGTCACGCGCTCAGCGTACGAATTCTCCCATCATGTGAAGCTTGCCCGGCAGTTTGGCGCCTCGGATTCCGACATTCGCGCCATCGCCGAAGAGAGCGCCGGCCGCGACTCCGCCCTCGATCCGCTCGCGAAAGCGGTCTTAAGAGCGGCCCGAGAAATGACCATCGGCCTGCGCGTGTCCGATGAGGCGTTCGCGCTGCTGCGCGAACAGCTTGACAATGAGCGGCTGATGGACCTGTTAGCGACCATCGCCTTTTACAATGCCGTCGTGCGAATCCTCGCGACACTGCAGATCGACGTGGAAGACGACTACCAGAAATACCTCGAGGAGTTCCCGCTTCCGAGTAAGTAGAATGCGCAACGCGCAATCGTCAGGAACGGAAACGCCGCCGATCAGTCGATCGGCGGCGTTTTTGATTCGGCCAACCTTGAACCGACGTCAGATCACTTGGGTACGTAAGCGATCGTGGAGCCCGCGGACTCGGCCTTGGACTGCGTGGCGCGGTCCTTGCGTGCCGCAGCGGGCCTGAGCACGAAATCGAAGTCCAGGTAATAGTACGGCTTGTCCAGCTTGCGCCCGTCGGGTGCGGTTCCAGCCGGCTTCTTGACGTAGGTCCTGATGAGAGAGTCCTTGACCCCGAACACCGCGTCCGAATCGATATACTTGTCGCCGGTCGCGAAGACATGCGTGACGAGACGCTCGTGCCCCGGCGCGTGGAACATGAAATGGACATGCGCGGGGCGGAATGGATGGCGCGCCTGCGCGCGCAGCAACTCGCCGACCGGACCGTCGGTGGGAACCGGGTAGAAAACCGGCCTGATCGTCCAGAAACGGAACTGGCCGTTGGCGTCGGTCTTGAGCACTCCGCGCCCGCCGAAGCCGCCGAGCTTATCGAGTTGCTGGACGTCGTAATTGCCGATTCCGTCGGAATGCCACACATCGATGGTCGCACCGGCCAGGCGGGTGCCGTCCACCGAACTCACGGTGCCCTCGATATACATCGGGTCGCCTTCGAGCTTGCCGGCGAGATCCTCGCCGAGTTTGAATTCCGGCGGATGTTTGACATAGAACGGGCCGAAAACCGTGCTCTCGGTCACGCCCTTCATCGGCGGATGGTTGATCGCGTCGACCAGCATCGAGACGCCCAGCACGTCGGAGAGCAGGATGAACTCCTGACGCTTGTCGTCGCACTTCTGGCCGGCCCGGGTCAGAAAATCGATCGCGTAGGCCCATTCTTCCTCAGTCGGCCGGATCTCCCTGACGAAGTTGTGCAGATGCCGCACGAGCGCTTCGCTGATCTCTTTGGTGCGAGGGTCGGGACACTTGGCGAACCTGTCGATTACGGCAGGGGTGATAGTCTTTTCATCGAAATTGCGCATCTTGCTCTCCGTTCCTCTTTTGTCGGGGTCGGCGTTCGACAGATCGTCGCTTCCCTTGGTTAATAAGCTACTACGTTTCCGCCTTCGGCATCCACCTCCGATGCGGGTGAACGCAAGCGGGCTGGAGGGCAAGCTCGGCGGCATGCGCGGCAGGCACTATTCTCAGTGCTTGCGGGAGCAGGGGCAGGAGCGCGCGGCTGGCGAATCCCGAGGCGTCGAGCAGGCACTGCCGGGCCGGCCCCCACTGGAGGCCGAAGTCCTCGCGGAGCTTCCCGGGCAGAAGCCCGACCGAGATGAAGCCGATGATCGCGGCCGCGAGCGCCGGGATCGGCGGCACGGCCGGCCTCAGTATATGGCCGGCTAACTCACGGGCCGTATCGCTCACCGATATCGGGCCCGAATCGATCATGCGATCCATGTAGTCGGGGAAATTCCGGGCGTAGCGCGGGATCATCGAGTCTGGAATCCGGTGAAGGCGGGCGATGGTCTTGCTGTCCTGGTAATACTTCTCCTCCTCCTCGGCCGAAAGGTCCCGCACGTAGCGCCTGAAGACCAGCAATGAAGTATCGACCAGGGTCGCGTGCACCCAGAACAGCAGTTCGGGATCGCGCGCGCGGTACCTGGTTCCCGCTGGAAAACCGCCGGCCGGCTCGCGCAGGATGCCCTGAACCGCGCCATGGACCGCGTGGAGTTGATCGGCCGCGCTGCGCGCCTCGGCGGCGGTTCCGAACAGGACGACCGACATGAACTCCATCGTTCGTCTGAGCCGGCCGAGGGGATCTTCGCGAAAGCCGCTGTGCTCGGCTACCGCCGCGGCGATAAGCGGATGCGCGATCTGCATCAGCAGACTTCGCCCGGCGCCCAGAATCAGCACGCGCTCGCGATTTATCTGCCAGGTGATGCTAGCCGGGCTGAACAGGCGCGAAGCGGATGGCTTAAGGGCGCGCGGCCCGGGTCCCGGATGGAGCCGATGAGCGAAGCCTGCGCCGGGCCGGACCGTGGCGCGGCCCCTTCCTTCTACCCTGCGCTCTGAACGTCGGCTGACCTCGGCCATCGAAGCGGCCGCCCTCAGTAAGATGAAACCGTGCGCGACACTTACATGCCCACCACGAAGGCGCAGTTGGTGGTCGCACTGCCACCGATATTGAGGATCGCGAAACGTCTGGCGCCTTCTACCTGGTAGTCACCTGCGGTTCCGGTTACCTGCCGATATGCGTCGAGCATCTGGCGCACGCCGGTCGCGCCGACCGGATGGCCGGCGCCGATGAGCCCGCCGCTCGGATTGATCGGCAGCCGGCCGCCGAATTCGATCACCCCATCCTCGATCGCTTTCCACGACTCACCCGGCCGGGTGATACCGAAATGGTCGATCGCCATGTACTCGGAAGTAGTGAAGCAATCGTGGGTCTCGATTCCCGAGAGCTCGTCGACTGAGCCGATCCCGGCGCGTCTGAAAGCGTCGAGAATCGCCTGGCGCGTATGCGGCAGGACGTATTGATGGTCGCGGCTTTCGCGGACTTTGGCGTCGAACTCGATCGGCGCCGTATGATGGCCCCATCCGAGGATGCGCGGCAGATCCTCGATCCGTCTGCGCCGACGCGCGGCGTATCGCTTGGCATATTTATCGGAAGCGAGAAACACCACCGCGACGCCGTCAGTCACCTGCGAGCAATCGCGTACCTTGAGCCGTCCGGCGACCGGCTGGTTCATCTTTGCCGCCCGCTTCGGATCGCTTCCGGGAGACGGCCAATTGCGGGTCTGAGCCAGGGAGTTGCGCCGGGCGTTGGCGAAATTCAGCTCGGAGATGCGCGCAAGATATTCATCCTTCAGTCCGTAGCGCCGGTCATATTCGTCGCCCAGCCGCCCGAACAGGCTCGGAAAGGGATAGTTCCGGCCCTTGCACTCGCGCTCGTACCAGCCTGCGGTTCCGAGAAAGTCGCCGCCGGTGGCGGTATCGACGGTTTTCATCTGCTCCAGTCCGACCACGGCAGCGAGCTCATAGCGTCCGGCCTCGATTTCCGCGGCGGCGGCGAGAATCGCAATCGAGCCGGAGGCACACGCGGCCTCATGACGGCTGGTCGGCAACCCTGAAAAGGCCGGGTCAACTTCGAGCAGGAAGGCGCCGAGCTGTCCCTGATGGACGTACAGCTCGGCGGCAAAATTGCCGACGTGCGCGGTTTCGATTTCGCGCGGCTCGATGCCGGTGGTCTCGAACGCGTCAACCAGCGTCGCGCGCATCACGTCGACAAAATGCCTGCCCTCTTTGTTCCAATTGCGGGCGAAATCGCTCTGTGCCCCACCGAGGATATAGACCGGCGCCGGTTTCACGATACGATTCTCCTGCTCGCCAATTCTCAACTACTATTCTAGCATCCCGCGTCGGACTCCCGCCCTCCGTCGGCTCAAAAGGAACGGAACCGTCCATCGGGCGGCGGGCGCCGGTCGCTATCGCGCGAAAATCGGTGACCTACACCGATGAGCGGTGTAAAACACCGCTGGGCGGATCGGAAAGCCTGCTCAGTTCATCGGGTCGGCGTCGGGCAGGCCGAGCATAAACTGGCCGTGGTTTTCATACGAAGTATCGCTGATTATCCAATGGGTTCCCGCGGCCTGCAGATCGCGCAGGCACTTCTGCAGAATATGATGGGAGCGCATAGCACTGCCGGCGGCATAGCGAAACGCGTCGCTGGTGACGGCCAGGGCGGCGTCGATAACCCACGAGCCGGCGGCCCGCAGTGCGGCATGGTCGCGCGGGTGGAGCTTTTCGCCGGCGCATACCCGGGCCCAGGCCTTCTCGTACAGGTCGAAGATCAGCGCACGCGCCGCGCGCAACCGGAGATCCCCTTCTCCCAGCGCGCGCTGGAATACGGCGCGGTTCACCAGTGAGTTCCGCTTGACGTAACCGCGGCGCTTAGCGGCCGCCAGCGCGACTACCTCATCGAGCGCCCGGCGCGCGACGCCCAATGCAAAACCCGCGTTCTCATTAGCGATAAAGCCGGGAAAGCCGAAGCGGTACAACGC
>JBGPMT010000238.1:0-5194 GCA_041487135.1 Binataceae bacterium (SeqCode)
ATTGTCATCGGTCGAAACCGACCAGGGCACGGTGACCAGCCAATCGAGGTAGGTGCGCACGACGGTATGCTCGGCCGACTCGGGCGGGATCATCTTGAGCCGATCGAGTTCCTTGTCGGCGGTCTTGCGCGCGTCCTCGGGCATCTTGGCTTCCAGTATCTTGCGCTCGATATCCTCGATCTCCGATGAGCGCTGGTCGCCTTCGCCCAGCTCCTTCTGAATCGCCTTGAGCTGCTGGCGCAGATAATACTCACGCTGGTTCTTATTGAGCTCGGTCTGAACCTGCGACTGGATCTTGTGTCCCAGTTCCAGCAATTCGATTTCGCGGGTCAGAATCGCGATCAGCTTTTCGAGCCGCGCGCGCACGTCGAGCGATGCCAGCAGGTCCTGCGCCTCCTCGACCGGAATCTTGAGGTACGAGGCCACCAGGTCAGTTAGCCGCCCGGGCTCCCGCACCTGCATTGCCATCACCTGCAGCTCGTCGGGCAGATACGGCACCAGCGAGACGAACTTGGAGAACTGGCTGACCAGATGAGCCTGGAGCGCTTCGCTCTCCTTGTCGTGAGTGAAGCTCTCGGTCAGGCGCTTCACGCGGGCGACGAAATAGGGATCGTGCTGCGTGAATTCATCCAGCTCGATTCGCGCCAGTCCCTGCACCAGCACCCGCACACTCTGGTCCGGGTACTTGAGCACCTTCAGGATCCGGACCGCGGTGCCGTGCTGATAGAGGCCTTCGGGCCGCGGGCTTTCCTCTTCGGGATTCTTCTGGGCCGCCAGCGCGATAATCCGCGGGCTCCCCCCAACTTCTTCGATCAGTTTGAGCGATGACGGCCGGGATACCAGGAACGGATGGATCTGGCTCGGGAAGATTACGATTCCGCGCAGCGGCAGGACCGGCAGCTCAGCCGGGATTTCCACCCCGCTCAGATCTTCTTCGAGCTCAAAGCGCCGCTCCCCTTTTGTTCTCTCTGCCATGAATTCCTTCTCTTCTGGAGGGAACGTCTGCCGCTCGTGCTTCCACAGCCCAACCCGTTTGCGTAGTATACGGTCTGGGCGCAAGCAAAGGTACCCTTCACTCTCTAGGTTAACCACGGTTTGTCCACCGTGCCAATGCCGGAGCAAAGCGCTTGCCAAGCGACCAATTCGACCGGCTTTTCACCCCCACTGAAGCCAACGAGCTGATCCCGCGCCTCGAGGTCCTGATGCGCGAGCTGCAACTCGAGGCGAGCCGCCTGCGAACCACGGTCGCCGACCTGACGCGCGCCGATCGCGGGTTGGTCGGCGCCGATTTCAGCCAGCTCATGGAGCTCAGCCCGGAACTCAAGGAAACCGCCAACCAGATGGCTGACATGGCGGCGCAAATCGAGAGCTTTGGCTGCGTGCTCAAGGATATTGAGCAGGGGCTGGTCGACTTTCCATTCGACTTCGACGGCGAGATCGCTTTTCTGTGTTGGCAGTATGGCGAACCTCACGTAATCGCCTGGCACACTATCGAGAGCGGTTTCGCCAGCCGTAAGCCGCTGCGCGGAGCACCTAAGACCTATCTGAATTGAGCCCACCAGCCCATTCCGAGACGGAGACTGTCGCATCCTGATGGCACTGTTTTTCTATCTGCTCTGCCTGGTGCTGTGGCTGGGAGGGATTGCGTTCTTCGGCGGCTTGGTCGCCCCGGTGCTGTTTACACGTTTGACTACCGCGCAGGCGGGCGCGGTGGTCAGCGTGATCCTCCCACGCTACTACATTTTGGGCTACGCCTGCGGCGCAATCGGGGTCGCGCTCGCCCTCTATCTGGCAAGCGCGCGCGGGCCGCGTGGATGGTGGATCGCGGCGGCTGCGGCCCTGGTGATCGCGCTGGGACTCACGGTCTATGACGGGACGGTCGTCGCGCCGCAGGTTCACGAAATCCGGGCGGTGGCCGAGGAGGCGCATCCGGATCCGGCCCGCAAGGCGCAATTCGACCGGCTCCATCATCTGTCGGCGTGGCTTTTCGTGCTTACCGGGATCCTCGACCTGGTTGCGCTCGCGAGCACCGCGGCCGCATTGTCGCCGCTGGATTGAGCCGTGACGCCAGGACCGATCATCAAGGCGGTGGTGCTCGACCTGTTCGACACGCTGGTGAGATGGGACCCCGAACGGCTGCCGCTGTTCGCATGGCGGGGGCGCGAAATCCGCAGCACGGTCCCGTGGTTCATCGACCATCTGGAAAAAGCGCTCCTGAACCGCTTCGATCGCGAGACCGCCATCGCCGCCTACTTCGACGTGCTCAAAGAGATCAACGATGAGCGCGAACGCGACGCGATCGAGATTAGCTGCCTGGATCGGTTTGTCCGCATGCTGGTCCGCCTCGGCTTCGGCAACGATCGGGAAGTCAGAGAACTCGCCGCCGAGCTGAGGCATCTTCATATGTCGGGCGTGCGGCAGGTGACCTGGGCGCCGCCGCAATGGGTCGAGGCGGTCCGGCAAATCGCGCCGCATTATCGGCTCGGCTTGCTTTCCAACTTCGACGATTCCGAGACCGGTCATCAGATCGTGCAGGATACGGGCATTGCGGGCCTGTTCGATGCGATCATCATCTCGGCCGACGTTGGGCTTAGAAAACCGCATCCCGAGGTCTTCCGGCAGATAGCCGGGATGCTCGAAGCCGAGCCCGCCGAAATCCTCTTCGTCGGCGATACGCCGCGCTACGACGTGCTCGGCGCTTATCAGGCCGGGATGCGCACGGTATGGCTGAACGATCGCAAGGATCCGCTCACATCCGACATTCCCGCGCCCGACTACATCATCAAGGATCTGAGCGAGCTGCCGGCGCTGCTTGAGCGCCTGCGATGAACTCGCGCCGGCCCGCAATCGGCGTGATCGGCGCGGGCGTCGCCTCGCCGGCGCTGCGCCAGGTGGCGCTCGAAGTGGGCCGCGAAATTGGCGCACGCGGCGCAACCCTGGTCTGCGGCGGACGGGGTGGTGTGATGGAAGCGGCGGCGCAAGGCGCGCTCGCGGCCGGCGGCCATACCATCGGAATCGTTCCGAGCTACGAGCATTCGAGTGCCAATCCTCACATCGAGTTCGTGATCGCCACCGGGATGGGCGAGGCGCGCAATGTAATCGTGGTCGCCAGCTCCGACGCCGTCATCGCGCTCGCAGGCGAAGCGGGCACGCTCTCGGAAATCGGGCTCGCGCTGAAGATCGGACGGCCGGTGGTTGCGCTCGATGCGTGGGCGGAAATTGCCGGGCCGCATCGCGCCGCCACTGCGCAGGCCGCGGTCGAGTTGGCGCTGGAGCTCGCGCGCACCCGGTCATGAAAGGGGTCCTCGAGCTGGTCCGCCGGCAGGCCGCGCCCTACGGTCTGAACCTGATCGCGGGCATTCCGGCGGCGCGCTATGCCGCGACCGGCGCGGCGGCGGAATCGAGCGTGCGCGCGGCCCATCCGCGCGCCCGTTCGATTATCGTGCTCGGCAACGGCGGGGGCGGGCTGTGGCGTGCGCTAAACGCCCATCCCACAGCCCACCCCGGATGGTGGCAGCGCCAGCATCCGCTCGACGACTTCACCCGTGAAGTCGTCGAGCGGATGCTGCTGCCGGCGCTCAGCGGCGACGGCCTGGAGGCCGTTGCCGCCTACCCCTTCCTCGACCAGCCATGCGCGTTCAACTTCCTCGAGCTTGGCCGGCTCGCCGGACTCGGCGCACCAAGCATCCTCGGCGTTCTGGTCCATCCCGTATACGGTCCGTGGATCGCCTTTCGCGCGATTATCCTGCTCGATGCGGATCTCGACTCCCTGGGCGAGGCCGCCGGTTTCGATCCCTGTCCGAGCTGTACGGTCCGCAGTTGTATTCCGGCCTGCCCGGTCGGCGCGGTCAGCGCGGCCTCCGGATGGGACGTGCCGCGATGCGCCCGGCATCGCGTCGAAGTCGAGGCGGATTGCGCCGATCGATGCCACGCGCGCGTCGGATGTGTGCTGGGCCCGGAGCATCGCTACCCCGACGAGGAGTTGGCCTACCATCAGCGACGCTCCCTTGACGCGATGCGTTCCTACTATGAGGCACGCGGGCGCGGCATGAAGCCGGAGAAATCGGGATGAGCCGCATCGTTGTATGGCAAGCGAGGATGCGCTTGCGCTACCATTGATCCAAATCTGGGCGTGAGACGCCCTTCAGATGGCCGGCGTGGCAGTGAGTTCCGGACGGAGGTGCAAGATGAGGCGCTTGAACAGCAACTCCGCGGCCTCGAACGGACCCGGCTATCGCCGCATCTGCGTGAGTTTCCGCCAGGCGCTGATCTTCGCGATTGGCGCCGCCTTTGGTTCGATTCTCGCCACGCTCATCGGGCTCGAGTACACGAGCTGGATAATTGTCGTTGCCTGCTGGCCGCTGGCGCTGGTGTTCGCCATACTGGAGCGGTCGCGCGAGCGGCGACCCCGGATCCCGAGCGCCGGCCGGCCGTGGTATGTGAAAGCGGGGCGGAGCTTGTCCCCGGCGCCCGATCGTCCGCCGCTCAGCCCCAAGAGCAACGGCCTGCGCCGGGTGAAGTAGACCTTACGCGCGCAGCCGGCGCGCCACCGCCTTGGCGAAGTAGGTCAGGATCAGGTCGGCTCCCGCCCGTTTGATCCCGGTCAGAATCTCCATCACCGCGCGCTCTTCGTCGATCCAGCCGTTGAGCCCGGCCGCGCGGACCATCGCGTACTCGCCCGAAACGTTGTAGGCGGCGAGCGGGCAGTTGAACTCGGCGCGCGCGCGATAGATCAGGTCGAGGTAGGGCAGCGCCGGCTTCACCATCACGATGTCCGCGCCCTCTTCCACGTCGAGCGCGATCTCGCGCATCGCCTCGTCGCCGTTGGCCGGATCCATCTGATAGGAGCGGCGGTCGCCGAACTGCGGGGTCGATTCGGCGGCCTCGCGGAACGGACCGTAAAACGCGGAGGCGAACTTGGCGGCATACGCCATGATCGGAATCTGCTGGTAGCCGTTCTCGTCGAGCGCCGTGCGAATCGCGCCGACTCGCCCGTCCATCATGTCCGAGGGCGCGACCAGGTCCGCGCCGGCGCGCGCATGCGACAGCGCTTCGAGCGCCAGCAGTTCGAGCGTTGCGTCGTTGTCGACCTCGCCGCCGCTGACCACGCCGCACTGCCCATGATCGGTGTATTCGCACAGGCAGACGTCGGTGATGACGAGGAGCTCGGGGACGGCGCGCTTGATCGCGGCGA
>JBGPMT010000239.1:0-5193 GCA_041487135.1 Binataceae bacterium (SeqCode)
GGTGGCGTTCTTCAGGCCGAGGACCTGCCCGAACATATACGGCACCTGCCTCGTCACCGTTACCTGAACCGCCGGATTGCCCTGATAGGTGAAAGAGCTGTCATTCACCTGCAGCACATCCTTCCCGGGCGTGGGCGCATTGGCGTCATGGATACCGTTGAGTTCGGCATAATACGTCGCATTCTGTTGAGCGGTCCGGTTGGTGGTATTGGTCCCATTCGTCGGGTAGATGAGTTCGGCTCCGGCCTTCGCGCCCGCATCGGCCGCACTCTGCAATTGAACCCAGTTGAGGTACATGACCGAGAAATCGGCACTCAGCGCAACCGCCCCCACCACCACCGGCAACACTATCGCCAAAATGATCGCGGTCTGCCCTTTCGAGTGTAAACATTTGCGCTGCATATGGCTGCTGCCTTCCGCGTCTAATTCGTGTTGTTGGGGATCAACCGGGCGACCGTGAGATCCGCAGCGATTTGCGTGAAGATCTGGTTCAGGCTGCTGGTCGGTCGAACTGACGTGCAGTTCTTGTCGCCTCCTGTCGCTGAGTTGTCAGAGAAGAAGTTCAGCGGATTCGGGACTGTGCCAGGAGAGGAGGCGATTTGCTGCAACGCCTGGCATGGGGTGATGCCGCTGTCAGTCGAGCATCCCGATGACGCCGACGCGCCGTAGGCGACCGAGTATACAATGGTTCCCGCTGCCGCAGCGTTATGGGCCGACGTGATCGCCTGATGGCATTCATTCGAGGCTGGGTAACTCGTCACCGCTCCCGCCATTTGGCCGCTTCCCGGGTTTCCCGGTTTTCCATTAGCATTTGCGTCGCCATCGCTGAGGAGGATCATCACGTTCTTCGTATTCGGCCTTGCACTGGCGACGAGTTGCGCCTGTGCCGCATCGATTACGCCCGCATAGAAGGTTCCCTGGCCGCCCGGAGCCTGCACACCACTGCAACTTCCTCCACCAGCCGCGATCACGATATGGGAGCTGGCGTTAAGCGAACTAGCCGTGTTGGAAGTGCGGTAATCGCTCGATAACCCAACGATCTGGTATGGGGATACGGGCTGCACGGGCACGTTGTTGTAGCTGGTAGTCTTAGGGTTTTTGGAAGGGCAAGTGAAATCATTCGCGGCCTCCGAGGTCGATGTCAGCCCCGGGAACACCATCAGGCCGGCTTGATCGAGCGCCGTGGCGGAGGTACAGCTTCCCCCCGCAGGGCAGGGCGAGAGCGAGTGCAGCAGAGTCCGGACGCCGGCCAACGCGCAGCTGATTCTCGATGATCCGCAGTTGTTGTCGCTACTAGTCATCGAGGCCGTTGTGTCGACGATGAGTATTACGTTGTACGGGCCATTAAATCCGCCCTTTGCGCTCGCCGTCGCGGTTGCCGAGATTGTCCATGATTTGAAGCCTAACACCCTGGCGAAGGTCGTCGACACGATGGCTTGCTGCTGCACGACGATGGCGTTATTGCCCGACGGATAAGCGGCACAGGGGAGTCCGGCGTTCGCCAGCGTCTGCAGGCACTTCAACTTAGGGTACCCAGCCGCCATCGTAACGTTGGTCAGATTGGAATAGGCGTTTAAATTCCCACTTGCGGCGCTGTAGGTCGTCGCGGTTTTTACTGGGTCTGTGGTTGGGTCTGACAGGACCGCGCCTCCGGCTAACGCCGCCGCCTGGCTTGCAGCCTGGAGCTCTTGATAGGCGTAATAGAGACGGCCGAGGTCGATCACTATCGCGGCCGCTCCGAAAAGGGCGACCAGGGCGAACGTTATCAGCACGATCGACTGCCCGCGTTGGCCGTCGCGCAACCGGCGGACAATCGATTCGTTGTTAAGCGATTCGTTGTTAAGCTTCATTGGATGAACACCGCGGTTTGCGCCGAGAGGGTGCAGTTGGGCGCAGGATTGAATCCGAAGATCGCGAGGTTGCACGGATAAGTAGTCGTTACCTTGGCGGTTTGGGTCGCCACTAGTGGCGCGCCAGAGCACGACGCGCTCGTATACGAAGTTCCGCTCAGCACAATCGTGAACTTGAGACTCGCCGGCTTGAGGTACGGCGCTGCTGAGTAGATCGCTTGGCTAGCCACCCCGCATGGGTCTGAGGCTCCTCGGCTAATCGAAAGAAGCTGCGCACCGGCGTCCGTAGCAAACGTCAGCGTCAGTTCGTTGTTGAAAGCAATCCCGAACACCACCATGGCTATAAGGAGGGTCAGCAGCAGCGGCAACGCGAGAGCGAACTCAAGGCTCGCCTGGCCTCGCTCGTCGCGAGCGCGGCCGCGGGCCTGCTTAGCGCTGGACCGCGCTTCGACACGCACTCCCGGTGCCGCCGCAGTCCGGCTCCCTCTGTGCATATCCATCATCTTTGGCCTCCGTGATGATCCCTTCTCTCACTAAATTTGATCGCATAACGCAACAGAGATAAATCATAACGAGAAAAGGTGTGTATGACAGGCTTAAGCATGTAAGGCAAACTCGTAGCTTAACGTACCGCCCATGCTCCACTATCGTAAAAAGCAGCAAGAAGAACCATGGCGAATTCGACCCCTTCGTCAATTCGAACAAAAGCCACCCGCGTCAATGCCATCTTGCGCTCTGTTAGGCTATTCGCGCCGCTGGCACCTCTTACTTTCATTCAGAGTCTTGAGTTTGTCAAGCCCTGTTTTCTGAATTTAATTTAGCTTCGCTGAGCTTAGTTAGCTTTAGTCAACTAATTTTAGCTCATTCACTGGAAATACAAGATCAAGTTAAGATGCGCAAGGCTCATCAAAGCCAGCGTCGCCGTGCCAAGCTGCGCTCGGGGATGGCGCTCAGTGGCGATCTTGCGCGGAATCGCTCTTTAGCTGTCGAGAACCCGGCGGGTCATCCGCGCGATGGATGTATTTGTATCAGCCCAGATAGGGTCTGCGCGGCCTTGAGGCGCTCTCAATTTCAGCCGATTCCGCGGATGCGGGCGAGGCTGGCTGGATTATCCGGCCAGCGATCCTAGCCATAACGCAACTACGCCCCGGAGGTTCGCTCCGAGGCGCGATCGCGAAATCGTTCCAATGCGGGCTGTGTGGGCTCTACTGCAGCAGTACCGGCTTGCAGCTGCCGAAATCCTGACCGCCGCCGCCCGGAACGTTCCCGGGGGAAACCGCCCTGATGAAGATCACCTGGAGATGGTCATGGTTGTCGCTGCCGACCAGCCAGACCTCGGCGAATCCGGTGATCGGCGCCAGCGTGCTTGCTCCTTGCACGCCGGCGTAGTTGACCATCGGCAGCTCCACGACGCGTGGATTGGCGGGGTTGGGATCTTGCCACGAGTCACCTAGGCCCAGCGAGGTTGAATCGTTGATACGGTCCGTGACGCCGTCCAAGAGCTTTTTCACACCCCCTTCACCCGGCTGCATCGTGACGCATCCCGGACCTGCCGTGCTGCATCCCGCGCCCGAGTTGACGGTGAGAATCTGGCTCGCATCGCTCGGATTGGACGAGGTCCATCCGTAATGGGTGATGTCCTCCATATCCGACGTGCCGCTCATCCCGGGCAGCGCCAGCGGCCCCCAATCACCCGGACCGAGTTGTTGCGACAGCAGCGTGATAACCTGGCCGGGCTGGTAGCAGTCACTTGCCGTGCAGTCGATTCCGATCGGGATGAGATGGTTGCTCCCGATAGACGACTTGGGCACCACGTTACCGGCCTTGGCGGTCGCCTTGATGGTTGCGGACTGCAGGCCGAGCACCTTGCCGAAGTAATAGGGGACCGCGCGCGTCAACCGGACCTGCACCCATTGCGGGGTGGCCGAGCCGTCGACCGTGACGTTGATGGTGTCACCCGCGCCGATGCCGACCCCATTCTTGTTCGCGTACGTGGTGGCAATCGAAGTCGCCATCGAGGTGCTCCCCGGCAGGTAGATCGCGCCGGCGAGCGCGGCGGAGTCGGCGGCCTTCTGGAGCAGCCCCCAGTTGTAGTACATGATGGCGAAGTCGGCAGCCAACAGGACACTCCCCAGCACCGTCGGCAGCATCACGGCCAACAGCGTCATTATTTGTCCTTTGGATCTATGGAGCCTGAGGTACATGACTTGTCTATTCGTGCCTCTCGGGGATACTTCAGGCTCGATTAGAGCAAAAACACCGCCAAATAGATTAAAACAGTTTAGTTTCGATAAACCACGCTTTGCTAAGTTAACATGAGTCAATGCTTCCAACCGGACCGGCGCCTGTTTGGTGCCAGCGTCAAATTTCTGACCTGGCGACGCGTCCGGCGGAACGCTGATAGACGCAGGATTTCCGATCAGACCCTCGGGCAGGGCAGCGAGCGTGCAGCGGACGGAAGGAATCGACCGCTCTGCGCCGTCCCCGCCAGTTGTGGCGGGTAACGGCGACAGCGGCGCCTACCAGGACCGCCCGACGACCAGGACCGCCCCCTACCAACACCTTCGCGGCCTTAGACTGAATCCCCTTCTAAGCAAGAATATTGCCAGTTGACCCAAGACGGGCTTTCTTCGCAAAAACCCAGCGATCGCCAGCGCCCATCTCAGGCCGCCATCCGTGATGAAGTCAAAAATTTGGCGCAGGACGCCTAAGGCTTCTGTCGGTTTATGGACAGGGCTCTTCAGCGCGGCGTATCTGAGAGATGCGTCTGAGCCGCGCGAATAGCATCGCCGAGCGAGAAATTACCCTCGTAGAGCGCGCGGCCAACAACCACGCCCACGACACCGCGATCGAAGCCGCGGCTGAGCGCCTTGATATCGGCGAGAGTGGCGACCCCTCCCGAGGCGATCACCGGAATAGCGCTGCGGCCCGCGAAGGCGGCGATTGATTCGGCCTCCACGCCGGCTTGCGTGCCATCGCGCCCGATGTCGGTATAGATAACCGCCACGGCTCCGGCGGCGCGAAACCGCGCTACCGCCTCGCCAATCGGGAGCTCGCTGGTCGCAACCCATCCCTTAAGCGCCAGGCGGCCCTCGCGCACGTCGATCGAGCCGAGCACGCACCCCGGGAGCATCCGGCACGCCGCGTCGAGCAGCGCGGGTTCGGTCAGCGCCGCCGACCCGATCGAGATCCGGTCCGCCCCCGCCTCGATCACGCGCCGAACCGAGTCCATCGAGCGCAGCCCGCCGCTCGCCTCGAGCGCGCACTTGACGGCCCCGCGAATCTTGCCGAGCGCCCCGAGATTGCGCGGTTCGCCGGCGACCGCGCCGTCGAGGTCGACGAC
>JBGPMT010000240.1:0-5181 GCA_041487135.1 Binataceae bacterium (SeqCode)
CCCTTCATCTCGGTCCCTAGGCCCGCGTAATATTCGAGCCCTGAGGCGGCAAATTCGACGTCGGCGCGCAGCGATCCGATGGTATTGCCGGTGTCGGCGACCTCGACATCGAGCAGCTCTTTGGCGCGCTCGCGCAGGCGGGCGGCTACCTTGCGCAGCAGATTGCCGCGCTCGAGCACCGTGAGCTCGTTCCATGCGGATTGCGCCGCCTCGGCGGCCTCGACCGCGCGATTGACGTCTTCGGCGGCGCCGGCCGGCGTGCGTCCGAGTTCCGTCTCGTCGGCCGGATTGATCGAAGTCAGCCACTGACCGCTGCGGCTCGCAGTCATCTCGCCGCCGATCAACATCGGGAAATCCTTCAGATTCGCGGCCATTTGGACTCCTTATCCTGCGGGAAAATTCAATTCGGGACACCGACGCGCGTGGCGCGCCTCAACTGAAGATCGTGTTCCGCGCTGATTCTACTCAAACGCTGCTGATCCGCAATGCCGGTCCGCACGCCCGCGATCAGGCCGGCGGCGGGGGAGCCGGAGGGGCGAAGATTTCGCGCTGCAACGCATCGGCCAGCCGCAGAATCGTCGCATCCTCGCCGTGCCGGCCGATCATCATCATCCCGATCGGCAGCCCCTGCGACATCGCGCATGGCACGCTCAGCGCGGGATGGCCGCTGATATTGGTGGGCGCGGTGTTCACGATATTCTCGACGGCCCTCAGAATCTGCTCTCCGATCGGGGTGTCGCGCGGAGGAATCAGCGGGGCCTTCATCGCCTCGGTCGGCATCACCAGGACATCGAAGCGCTTGAGCGCCTCGTCGTGCGCGGCCCTGAGCACGCGGCTCAGGTTCTGCGCCTTGGCGTAATAATGGCCGTGGGTGGTCTCCCGGACGTAGCGGCCCAATATCGCGAAGGCCTTGGCGCTGACCGAAAGCTGGTCGGCCTTGGTATGCATCGCGCGGTCGAAGGTTTCGATCAGCGCGGTCGGGTAGACCCCTTTCCAATGACGGCCCGCGCCGCCGCCCTCGAGCATAAAGCCGAGAATCCCCTCGCATGCGATCGCCGACCAGACCTGGAAGCCGTCGCGATGCCACGGGAGCGAAAGTTCGCCGACCTCGCATCCCAGGCGCGCAAGCGCATGGGCCGCCTCGCGCACCGCGTCGTCCACGTCGGGCTCGAAGGTCGGCACACCGGTCAGGCCGAATCCCTCCTTGACGATCCCGACGCGCATCCCGCGCACGTTTCCGGTGAGCGCGCTGACATATTTTCCGGCCACCAGATTTCCGGGCTGGCGCGGGTCGAGACCGTCAGGCCCGGCGATCGCTTCCAGCAGCAAGGCGACCTCGGCTGCGGTGCGCGCCATCGGTCCCGCGTGATCGAAGGTCAGCTCCATCGGGCCCATTCCGGTATATGGCACCAGGCCGTAAGTCGGCTTGAGTCCGACGATTCCGCTGTAGGAGGCCGGGCATCGCACCGAGCCGGCCTGATCGGCGCCGATCGCCAGATCGACGGCGCCGGCGGCGAGCAGCGCGCCGCATCCGGTCGACGAGCCGCCCGGGGTGCGCGCCGGATCGTATGGATTGCGCACGATCCCGCTGTCGCTGGTATGGCTGTTGCCGGCGAAGCAGAGACTCTCGCATACCGCCTTGCCCAGGATCGTCCCGCCCGCATCGAGGATGCGCGTCACGAGCGTGGCATCGAAGTCCGGGACGAAGCCCCTCAGCAGGTTCGACCCGCACATCATGGGCAGGCCGGCGAAGCAGACATTGTCCTTGAGCGCGACGGTTTTGCCGGCTAGCGGCCCGGTCGCGGCGCCCTTGACCTCGCATCGCCAGTACCACGCGCCGTACGGATTCTCTTTTTCCGTCGGCTGCCAGTTCCGGCGATCGGGATACTTGACCTCGAGCGCGGGCTCTGCGAGCTGGTCGAGCCGATCGAAGGTCGCCATCATCGGGTCGATGATGGCCTTGAAGTCCCTGACCTGCGCGGCTGAAAGTTTCATGCCGAAACTGTCGGCGATACGCGCGAGATCTTCGAGAGCTGGTTTTCTGGTCGGCATCAGCGGCGATCACCTCGACAGTTCATGCGGCGCGGCGGACGCTCCTCATCTACGCCGCTTCATAGGTCTCGAATCGAAGCGGCGTTGGCCGGTCGCCGTTCACCGGGTTCAGGACCGGTGGTTCCGAGCAGACCGAACAGGCCCAGAACAGGTCCATCTCGGCGCGGAGATCGACATGATCTCCAGCCTTGGATTTGGGCCGGTCGATTCCCCAGGTGCCGTCCGGCCGGTAGAAGACGTTCATGAAGATGTGGATCACCGAAACCGCCTGCAGGAGCCGCGGATCGTAGCGGTTGGCGGCGAGCGCCGCCTGGATCGTCTCGCGGCAGCCATCCTTGTCATCGATCTTGTAGGTGCGGCGCAGCGCCCGGGAGCAGTACCCTCCGCCCGTGTAATGGACCCCGACCGTATCTTCGACCATCGTCCACAAGGGGTGAAATTCGTTGGTGTAGATGACGTCGCCCTTGCCCCATCGCCAGCGGCCCAGGGCCAGGTTGGTATAGATACAGTCGAGATACTCGCCCTGATCATCGAGTTTCATCGACATGAAATCGGCGACCTGTTCGCCCTCGACGTCGATGATCCTGAGGAGCTGGCCTTTCTTGACCCGTCCGAAGGCGTAGCTGCCCGGCGCATAAGTGCGCCCCTCGATCAAACGTCCGACGCTCGCCATCGCAGTTCTCCCTGAAAAAGCCGCTTCGGCAATCGCACTGAACTCCCCGAGCGGCACCGTTACCTGAGGATCTGGCTCAGGCCGGAGGCGAGGCTATACCTGCCGATATCATCGAAGTTCTCGCCCTGGTAATTGCCGCAGTCCTCGTTGAATTTCCACGGGTCACCCTCGGGATCGGTCGACATGCCCATAGTGAGATGCCCGCTTTGCATATCCCAGATCGGGCCGAACCAGTTGTCGGTGGAGTCGGTGTATCCCTCATGCGGCAGATTGCGCGCGATGTAGAACTCCGCGGTCATTTTCCAGAGCTTGCCAGCCGCGTCGTAGGCTTCCTTGGTCTGGCTGACGTAGGTCTCCTTGTCGACGTAGAAGATGCTCTTGGCATAGCAATAGCCCTGGGCCTGCGACGGGATTCGCCTGACGTCGAGTTTCCAGGTCGGACGGATCTCGAACTTTCCGATCGTGGGCTTGGGGAAAAATAACGGCTGGTAGTAATTGTCGAGGGTTCCAACATTCTTCCAGTTCGAGATCGTCATGAGCTGGATGGTCTGATTGTCGCTGACCACGTTGGCGTCGAAGATCCGCCAGTCGCCATTGAAGTTGCTCTTGTTGGCGTCGTCCTGGGCGAAATCGGTGCCGATAATCGGCGAGCAGCGTGCCGCCGCGGAGAGCCGCAGCGAACGGCGCAGCGAGGGGATGAAGAGGAAGGTATCGATCGCCTTGGAGGTATCCGTGTAGTAGAGCGTGAGATTCGCCGTATACCTGACCTGCTCCGGCGCGACCAGCATAATGTATTCGCTGTAGTAGATTCCCGACGCGCGCGGGTCGGTGACCGGTTGTCCGTAATCGCTGATATGACTCAGCTTGCGGTAGATCTGGATCGCCTTCTCGGACTGCATATTGCCGAAACGATCCTTCAGATAGAACGTGTCATAGCCGCAGAGCAGGTGGGGGACGTAGACGTACCACATGTCGACCAGAATCTTCCAACCCTTGTCCGGGCCCGACGGATTCGCGAACGGCAGCCCCGCGACATAGCCATCGATGGTCCGGGCGCCATCGGAAAGATTGACGATCTTCACCTGGCCGCTGTACTTCTCCGTGTCGCTCACGAATTCCTTGGGCAGCTGGAAATGATGGGTCAGGCCGATTTCGATCTGAAAGTCAGCCGGCATCTTCCAGTAGTACTTGCCCCGAATCACGTCCTGCAGCCCGTCCGGCAGGTACTGCTGGTACTGCTGCCAGTTCTGCATGTTGATGATCGTGCCGGGCGGCACCGGGCCGGGGCTGGTCGGCACCCCTGCATAACGGTATTCATCATCGCCGCCGGCGGTCGCGGCAGCCGGGCCGCCTTCCTGATACTTTTGCGCCTGAGCGATTCCGAGGCCGAGGCACAGCACGGTTACCAGAAGCGCAGCCGCAAGTTGAGTCAGTCGTTTCACAGACATCTTCTTTTTCTCCCCGGACGTAACTACTCGTAGGCGCGGGTTCCCGGTACCCGCGGTGCGCCGGTCGCCGAGGCGTTGAACTGCCGCGGGCCCGTTCAGCGCCTCGGCGCCCTTGGACCTCGGGCTATTTCATGATCATGTTCAGCCCGGCCGTGGAACTGTACATTTTGACATCGTCGAAATTCTCGCCCGAGTAGTTTTTGCACCCGTCGTTGTATTTGAAAATGCGTTTGCCGTCGCGAGTGCCAAAGCTGAGATGCTCGGACTGAAGATCCCAGGCCACGCTTATCCATTCGTTGGTCGCGCCGATCAGGCCCACCCCTTCAACGTCTTGCGAGAGGGTAAGGGCGTACAGGATCTTCCACAGCCGCCCGGGTTCATCGTAAGCCTCGGTCCAGATGCCGTAATTCAGCTGCTTGTCGACGTACATTATCTTCTTGCCGTAGCAGTAGCCGACCCTTTCGGACGGTACCCGCCGCACATCGATCACGTACATGTCGCGCACCTCAAAGCTGCCGAGGCTGGGCGCGGGGAAAAATACCGGACGATAGAAGTTGGCTAAATCGCCCATTTGCTGAAGGTCTACCTTCTGGAGGCTCAGAAACCTGCCGTCACGCAACCACTTGGACTGGAAGCGGCTGATGCCGCCGTTGTAGTTGCTGTTTCTGGCGTCGTCCTGGGTGAAATCGGTCCCGACGGTCGGCGAACAGCGGGCCGCGGACGAAAGGCGCAGGGAACGACGCAGCGCAGGCACGAAGAGGAAAAGATCCTCCGCCTTCGTGGGGTCGTCATAATAAGTCGTAAGCTGCGCGATATATTTCGACTGCTCCGGGGCCATTACCGAGAGATATTCGGTGAATTCAATGCCTGGGACTTCCGGGTCGTTGATCGGGTGGCCGGGGTCGCTGTTATGGCCGGTGCGCCGATAGACCTGCAACACGGTTTCCTCATGGGTGGCCAGGAAGCGGTCAACGAGCACAAACTTGTCGTAGCCGCACTCCAGGTGCG
>JBGPMT010000241.1:0-5126 GCA_041487135.1 Binataceae bacterium (SeqCode)
GAACCCGGGCTTCGCGGGAATCGAAAACGAGCTCTTCTATCGCGACAAGACCTTCATGCTGTTCGGCGACGCCAAGGATTCCCTGGGCAAGTTAATCGCCGAGATGAAGAACGTCTGATCGGGCGCAGGGTTCTACAATGGCTTCCGGCGCCGCGGCGTCGTCCGCGCTAGTCGCCGAACAGCACCGGCCATGAAGCCCGAATCAGATAGTGATAGGTGTCAACCAGCAGCTCGCTCGGCAGCCCCTCGCGCACCCGGGTCAGCGAAAAACCGACGCTCGAGGTCGTGACGGTGCCACGGCCCCCGCGCCGGCCCGGCACCGCGGTCGTTCGGGCGGGGCGAATCGAGCTTGGCATCGGTTTGGAGTTTACTACGCGAGGTCGAACAGCAGTACTTCGGCCGGCTCAGAAGCGGCTATCCTGAGCGCGCCCTGCTCGCTGATCGCGGCGCCGTCGCCCGCGCTCAGGCGCTCGCCGTCGAGCGTCACGCCGCCACGCGCGATTTGCACCCAGGCATGGCGTCCCGGGGCGATCTCATGAACCGCGCTCTCGCCGGTCGCGAGCATCGCGACCAAGAGCGTCGCATCCTGATGGATCGTGACCGCCTGCGGGCCACCCTCGGGCCCCGCCAGCAATACAAACCTCCCGCACGCCTCCGCGCGATCGAAAGGCCGCTGCTCGTAGCCCGGAGCGAGACCGCGCTTACCCGGCAGCAGCCAGATTTGCAGGAGATGAAGCGGTTCGCTTCGCGACGAATTGAGCTCGCTATGCACGATTCCGCGGCCCGCGCTCATCCGCTGAATCTCGCCGGGCCGAATCACCGAGCCGTTGCCGAGGCTGTCGCGATGCTCCACGGCACCCTCTAGCACATAGGTGATTATCTCCATGTCGCGATGAGGATGCGGCGGGAAGCCGGCGCCGGGCGCGATGCGGTCCTCGTTGATCACGCGCAGCGCACGAAAGCCCATCTGCTCGGGATCGTGGTAGCCGGCGAACGAGAAACTATGGCGGCTGTCGAGCCAATCCGTCCGGCTCGCTCCGCGCTCGGCGGATTGACGTACCTGGATCATCACTGCTCTCTGCCCATCGAGAAGTATAACATCCGCCGGCGGCAATGGTTCGATCAGCCCGGCCGATCGGCGACAAACAGCGCGTCGTCGATGATTCCGAAGCGTTGACGCCGCTCTGAATCGATAAACGAGGCGAAGCCGAGCGCTGTGCAGCGCAAGCCCGCGGCCTCGATCCTGGCGGTGAGGTCGCGCCCGTAGATCCGCCAGTGGCCCTCATACTCGGGATTCGGGTAGCCGAACTCGAGTGTCTCGGTCTCGCGCCAGCGCGGCACCATCGGCGCCATGATCAGGGAGCGGCCGCCGGGCGCGGTCACGCGCGCCAGCTCGGCGAGCGCCGCGCGATCGTCGCCGACGTGCTCGATCACGTGCGAGGCGATTACCAGATCGAATGCGCCGGCGCGAAACGGGATCGCCGTGATATCGGCGCAGGCGTTAGTGGCGCGTGGCCCCAGATCGACGCCGAAGTAGCGCAGCCCCGGGCGCGTCGCGAAAAACTTCACCAGCGACCGCTCCGGCGCGAAGTGGAGCACGGCGCTACGCGGCCGGAGCTGCGGTAGCAATCCCGCCAGATAGAGCGCCAGCCCGCGATGGCGCGAATGACTGCGGCATCGCGGACACACCGCCGCTTTCATCCGGTAGGTCTCGCGCACGTGATCGAGAAACCGCGCCCCGCGCCATCCGCAGCACGGACATTCGTGGCGCTCAGGCCCGACCAGGTTGACGACCCGGATCAGCCGGTTGGCCAGGCGCATCCGGCGGTAGCGGGCGTAACCGGAAAGGCCCAGGCGGCGCGCCCGTCGCAGATCGTCGCGCAAAGCCACGCATGGAGTCTAAACCCCGATGGCGAGGCACACAAACCGCCCTCAGCGACACCACCCGCCAGCGCCGGGCCGCCAACCCTGAGGGGTGCCGTCAAAGCGGGCAGGCGGCAGAAACCTGGCCGACATGGATTGCATCGGTACCGCCAAATGCGCTAGTGATTCGCCCGATGATGTGGATGGAGTCCGTCGGGTGCTCCACGCCGCCAATGGTGGCGGCGGCGGGCAACCGGGCGGGGGAGCGGTTTAGGTTAGCCGCGTTGTGCGAGCTCTATTCCTAAAATCCATTTGGGGGCGAGGAGCCATGCGAAAACTATCAGCGATCTCTGTCGGCCTTGTGCTCAGCTGCGTTCTGGGATTGGCGGTAATTGCCCACGCGCAACCGGCTGTGACCACTTCCGGACAGCTTCCGCGTCATGCTGGAGAGCTGTGGGGGAAGGCGAAGAGCATGTCGGCTAATGCATCCGTCAAGGGCATCGCCATCGTCGTCTCCCACGTCAAGGACGATGGCACGCTGGGCGAGCCCGTGGCGACAGGCACCACGGATGATACCGGGGCCTACTCGATCAAGATCGGCAGCCTGCCGGCGGGCACCTACGCGGTCAGGGTCCAGGCACCCAAGACTGGCGGTCTTCAGGGCGGCGTGACCCGCACCAAGCTGCGTGGACCGATGGCCAGCAAGCATATCGATTGGACGCTTTCGAGCCAGTCGCCTGCAATGCCGACCGCGCGCTGGACGAAGGTTCAGCAGGTCCCGGCAGGCGGCGCCGGCGGCGGCAACGAATAGCATCGCATCATCCGGCCGGTCGCGAGCCGAATGACTCGCGCCGCTCGCAAGGTATAGCGGCGCGGGCGCGGCGGATCGCAGGGTCCGCCACGATAACGACGGATTTCTCGTAGTCTTGTTTCCGAGCCCGGGGAAATGCCGCTTCCCGGGCTCGGCGATTTTCGGGCCGCGCAACTCGCGGCCCGTTGCCTAATCGATCACTCGCTCAGGACCTTGTCGGCCCATTCGACCAGCGCCACCAGCGTAGCGGTGGTCGCGAAGGCTGCATTCTTTTCCTCGAGATCGCCATCGGAGAGCCCACGGGCCCTCGAGCACGTGGTTCAAACGTGCATCCGGATTCCGTGTCCCACGGTATGCGCGAAGGTCTGCGATAACGGCGGCCATCCGACCGGCACCACCGCCTCGGCGACCGTCTTGCGCATCAGTGAAACCGCCTCGCCGAGCAGAAAAATCTGCACCTGGTGGCCGGCCTCAGCAAAGGCATTGGCATGCAGGAACGCGAACCCGGCCTTGGTGGGATCGTCGGATCCCCAGGCGCTCTTGATGAGGATCTTGCTCACCAGTTTATCTCCCTTGTAATTGCTGGCCGCGGCGGCGATCGTCGATCGCCATCTCGCGCAGCCGCAGCGCGCCGTTCGCGGCGCGCCCGGCGAGATCGGCGTTACGCGGTAAGCTCATCGAGCGCCGGTTTCACATGCCGCATGAAGGCGGCAAGATTGTCGATCACGCGTTCCTTGGGCATCTGCGCGTAGTGGTAGATGATCGTCAGGTACTCGCAGGGCAACTGCTTCCATTCCTCGACCAGTTGCTTACGCACCTCGTCGGCGGTTCCGATCGTCCACATGCCGTTGCGGGTCACCGCTTCGACCACGTTTTCGGGGGCGACCCGATGCTGGCCCATCGCGGCGTAAAAGTTGCGGAAGATATCGGAATCGTAGCGCATCACCGATTCCTCGGCTTCCGCGCGGGTCTTGCCGATATGCGGAATTCGCACGATCGCCTGATTGCGCCCCGGCCTGACCTCGCGGCCTGAGGCGGCGAGCACCCGGTCGTGCGCGGCGCTGAGCTTAAGCGCGATGGCGAGCGAGTTGAAGTAGAGCGGAATGAAGCCCTGGCGCGCGCAGTATTCGGAGCTCTCGGGCGAGCCGCTGGTCGCGACCAGCACGGGCGGATGGGGCCGGGTGTAGGGCGCCGGCACCACGCTCACGCGCCGCGTGTTGCCCGCCTCGTCCACTTCGCCGGGCGCGCCGAACCTGCCGGTGGTTCCGAACTTCGCCAGCGGCCAGTCGTCGACCCCGCGATCATACGGATACGGAATCTGCCAGGCCGCTCCGTTGTGCGAGAAGCTCTCCTGGGTCCACGCCTTGAGCACGATATCGACCTCTTCCTCGAAAATCCGCCGGTTCCGATCGTCGTCTTCGCTGCGGCCCGGCTTGCCGGTGGGATCGCCAAACATATGCGTGGGATCGAGCCTGCCCGCCGAGGGCGAGGTGGTCGCGCGGGCTCCCAGATGCTGCCCGAGCACGTTGGTCCAGCGCGACTGGTAGCCGCGCGCGAATCCGACGAAGCATCGCCCCTTCGTAAGATGGTCGAGGATGGCGGTTTCCTCGGCGACCCGGATCGGGTTCTGCGTGCTCATCACGTAACCGAGTTGCCCGACCCTGACGTTGCGTGTGATCGCGGCCCAGTAGGCGTTCAGGAGCCCCGGACTAGGGCCGCATTCGTAGCCCTCGGACCAGAGGTGATGCTCGATGGTCGCGACGCCCCACAGCCCCAGCTCGTCGGCGGCCCGCACGATGTCGTGCCAGCCGCTGAGCGTCTCCTGGTAGCGATCGCGATTGCGTCCGATTGGGCGCAGCGCCTCGCGTTCCTCCTCGCTGGCCGCGGGAATCACCGGATAGAGCTGAAGAATTACTTTAAGCATGGCCGCCTCGTAGAATTTATCTATCGCACGCTAGCATCGCGAGCCCATCGGCGGCGAGACTCTCTTGCCCGCCCCCCGGGTCTCCCGCACCTAGTCGATCCAGAGACCGCGCTTGCGATGCCATTCCTCGATGCTCTCCTCGGGATATTCGTCGAAGTACTGATCGCGTGGCCCACGCTCCAGCGGCACCCAGCTCGCCTTGTACTTCAACATCAGGTGGACCCGTTCCGGCGCGGCCGGCAGTTCGGTATCGATCGCGGAGGCGAAGGGCCATACCCACGCCGGCCATCGCGGATCGGAGACCCACAGCTCCGATGCGCAGCGGGTGCAGAAATGGCGCGCACCCGGACTGGTCTCGAGCCGCGTTCCGCCGCGCCCGTCGGGCACCTCGATTTGCGCGTGCCAGCTCCCAAGATGCTCCTTGCCGGTGACCTCTAGGGTCTCCGTGTCACCCATGATGTTGATCGCATACCCGCCGCCGCCGTGGGTTTTGCAGCAAATCGTGCAATAGCAGAGCTGGTAGGGATA
>JBGPMT010000242.1:0-5122 GCA_041487135.1 Binataceae bacterium (SeqCode)
CACCGAAGTGGCGCTGGAGGCGCTGACCCGGGACGATCAAAATCTTGGCCGGCTGCGCGCTGCGATTGCGACTCGCCGGGTCGCGGATCGCACCGACCTGATGGTGGTTTCGGATCATGGCTTCGTGACGCTTGGCGACGCTGTCCGTCTTCCAGACCTGCTGGTCGGCGCCAGCCTGAAGGATTCGAAAAACAGTGATGAGGTAGTTGCGATCGGCGATCAGGGCAGCGAGCTGATCTATTTGTCGCCCACCGCGTTCCCGTCCGCCGCCGTTCGCAGGGCGCGTTTGCAGAAGATCGTGGATTTCGCCGCGGCGCAGAAGTGGTGCGGGCCGATCTTTTCACATGCCCCGGCGTCCGGGCCCAAGCGCATTTCAGCTCGCGGCTGGGACGGCTGGATCGAAGGGACTTTCGACGAGCGCGCGGTTGGCCTCGATGACCCACGGAGATCGCCCGATCTGATTATTTCGATGCGTGAGAACGCCGACCAGAGCAATCGCACGCTCACGGGACCCGACAACCCGGCCTTTTTTATTGGCCGCAACGGACGTCAACCGGCGAAGAACCGGTCGCAGGCCCTGGTACGGCCGGTGATGGGCACGCTGGATGGCGACGCGTCGGAAGGGTTTACCACCGGGATGGGCGGGCACGGCGCCGTCGGCCGCCGTGAGCTGCACAACTTCTGCACCGTCGCGGGCCCCGATTTCCGCCGCCGCTTTGTCGATCCCTGTCCGACCGGCAATACCGACGTCGCCCCGACGATTGCCTATGTCCTGGGTCTCCGCCCGGAGCATGCCACAACCTTACTGGTCGCCGGCGGCCGCGTGATGACCGAGGTGCTGGCCCGCGGCAGCCGTCGTCATGCGACGCCAGTTGCTGCGACGATGACCTCGCGCCTTGACCTGCCCCAATCCGAAATCGACACGAAGCTGCGCTTTACACAGGTCGGCAGTCACCGTTACCTGGATGACGCGATCGTCGAACGCAGGCCATTGCGCGATCCCGGGTCGGTCAGAGAATCTTTCGTGCCCTCACGATAATCGATTTCCACAGGAAAGGGGCGCGGCCCACACCGCGCCATTCCACGGGTTCAAGTCCGGCCTGGCGCAGCGCCATCGCCAGCGTCCGGCGCGACCAAAACTTGATATGGCCGCCTTCGACAAGCGGGTCATGGTGGAAATCCCAGTCGCCCGTCAGGCTGATCGCCAGGTTCTTGAGCCAGCCGTGATAGGGCGTGCTGAGAATCACAATTCCCCCTGGAACCAGCAGGTTGGAGATGTTCCTGAGCGCGGTGAGTGGCCGGTAAAGATGCTCGATGACCTCGATCGAAACGGCCATGTCAAAGCCGCGGCGGCCGTTGATAGGGAGGAGTTCCAGCGACCCGGCGATGAGGTTCCATTTCGAAGTGGAACGCTTGAGCAGTTCGGCTGCCAGATCGAAGTCCGGCGACGGCAGATCGATCCCGATAACCCTGTGACCCCGTGCGGCCATACGAAAGCTGAGCTGACCCTGGCCACATCCGGCGTCGAGGATAAAGGAAGACTTCTCAGGCAACCATCGCTCGACGGTCGGCCAGATCATGGGATGATGAGCTCGATCGGTCACGCGGCAGAGAATCGGTCCGTGGTTCGTGGCAAGTCAAGCGTTGGCTGGATTACGGGACGCGACGGCAAGCCCGTAGGCGGCGGCGAGGGCCAACGCCGCGATGTTTACGAGCGCGATCGCCAGCCGGCCGTCGGGGCCGATAAGGAGGTGGCCCTCGATGAAGCCTTGAACGTAAACCAGGTCACAAAACACGTACGCCATGTCGAGGAGCAGCGTCACGCTGAGGGTCGTGTAGAGCGCGATAGTCGTCCAGGAGCTGAGGGTCAGCGGCGCGAGCAGCGCCAGCGCATAGTAGAGATAACGCTCATGCATCCGGGGCACAAACATGAACATCCCGAGGTAGACGATGAAGACCGAAAACATCAGCCCCCATGGTGTGCGCCGGCGCCAGGCGATCCAGCCCGCGAGTACGTAGACTGCGCCGAACAGCACGTTTCCCAGCATGAAGAACGAGACCGGTCCGAAGAGCTTGTCTCTGTCGGGTACCACCAGCCCACCCAATGCCAACATCAGGTTGAATGCATTGACCGATGCCCACGGAAAAGAGCCCATCGAGGTGGCGTAAACGTCGAGGGCGAAGTGCCACGGATGATCGAGCTGGAATGGTGCGAGCACTACGACGGCCGTCACCAGGGCTGCTCCCGCGGCCTTGAGCCAGTCCCTGTATCTGCCGGTCGCCAGCGTCCACCAGGCGAGAATCGGCAGCAGGACCAACCCTTGCGCCTTGATCAATGCGGCGACAATCGCCAGCGCCCACGCGATCGCATAGCGCGATTCGGCCGCCATCACGACGCTCAGGAGGAGCGGAAAAGTGATGGCCGAGTCGTTCTGACCCCATACCGTGCTGTCGTAAATCAGCGCGGGATTCAGCGCCACGAGCAGGGTCGTAGGCAATGCAAGACGAAGGGGCCCTACCCGGCGCGAGGCGGCGTATACCGTAACGGCGAGCAGAAAGTCGGCGATGATCGGTACACTCTCGATGAAGATGCGCGAGTACTCAGGCAGGTTCGGCGCCATCGCGGCGGCGGGCCACAATGCATAGAGATAGGCGGGCGTGTACCTGCACGAGAACTCGGGGTCATAGACATGGGCCGGGCCGAACTGCACCATCGCGCGGCCCCACGACTCAAACTGCATCAGGTCGACCGTGACGCCGGTGAGATACCGCAGCAGCGCCAACTTGACGAACGTGATCGCGACCACTATCGCGAGCGCGAGCCCGAAGCGCCGGTCACGCTCGCGCACCATCGGCCGTATCGCCAGCGCGAGCGCCACCGTGAACAGCGCGAGCAGCAACAGGCCGCAGATCACACCCAGAACGTAACTGGCCTGGTCGGTCGCCGGCATCGAGCGAGACTAATTCAATAACCGCTCCCGGGTCCAACCTTTCCGTGCGCGCCAGCGCGGATTGGCCGGCCCGGAATTGCTATGGTTGACGGTCATAGGCCGAAGCGTTTCCAGGAGCGCGGGGCGTGACGGAGGACAACGGAGATATCCCATGATCAGACGGTTCTTTCGATGGGTGTTGCGGACGATTGTGCTCGCGATTGTGCTGTTGGTAATCGCGATCGTGGTGGACTTTTTCACGCATCGGGTGCAGCCCGACTCGGTGCTGGTGCTGCAGCTCGACGGCCCGGTGGTCGAGCGCGGAGAGAGCGGGATAGCGGGACTGGTCAGCGCACACCGGACGGCGCTCAACGTGGTGCGCAAGGCGCTCGCCGACGGCGCCGCGGATCCGCGCATCGCGGGTCTCGCCGTCGAGCTGTTCGATCCCCATATGGAACTGGCGCAAGCGCAGGAACTGTGCGCCATGATCCGTGACTTCGCGGATCACGGCAAGTGGACGGCGGCCTACCTGGAATCGGCCGGCGACTTCGGTCCCGGCAACACGCCCTTTTTGGTAGCGAGCGCGGCCGGTGAAATCTCGATGATGCCGCAGGGGGAGCTGAACCTGGTCGGCGTCAGCATCCGCGAACTTTTCGCGCGCGGCACCCTGGACTGGATCGGCGTGCAGCCGCAGATGTACGCGATCGGCAAGTACAAGACCGCCGCCAATATCTTCACCCAAAAGGACTTCACACCGCCGCAGCGCGAGGAGGACGAGGCGCTGGTCGGCGACATCTTCAACCAGATCGTCGGGCAGGCGGCGCGCCAGCGCCACATGACAATCGAAGCGCTAAAGGCCCTGGTCGACCAGGCCCCGCTTACGGCCGAGCAGGGATTGAAGAACAAGCTGGTCGACCGGCTCGAATACCACGACCAGTTCCGCGAGCGCGTGAAGCATCACGGCGGCCAGCTCCATCCGATTCTCAAGTACACCGACTATGCGCGCGACTATTTGATTCCGCCGCTGCGCCATCAGGCGCGAATCGCCGTGATCTACGGCGACGGCGCGATCCAACGCGGCGCGGGCGGCTTCGATCCGTTGCTCTCGCCCAATGGCGAGGCGATCGGATCGGACGAGATGGTAAAGGCGTTTCGCGACGCGCGCGAGGATGACAGCGTGCGGGCGGTGATCTTCCGCATCAACTCGCCGGGCGGCTCGGTGATCGCTTCCGAGCTGATTCGCCGGCAGGTCGAGCTCACGGCGCATCGCAAGCCCGTGGTGGTGAGCATGGCGGGATACGCGGCCTCGGGCGGCTACTGGGTGGCGACGCCCGCCAACCAGGTGATCGCGGATCCGGGCACCATCACCGGGTCGATCGGCGTGCTCGGCGGCAAGTTCAACATCGCCGGGATGGCGCAAAAACTCGGTGTCAACTCCGGCGCCGTCTCGCGCGGCGCCAACGTCACGATGTTCGATTCGTTCACCGCTTTCACACCCGCGCAGGAGAAGATCTTCCAGGACCAGATCCTCGGTAATACCTACCAGTTCTTCGTCAAGATCGTGGCCGAGCGGCGTCATATGACGGTCGATCAGGTGGACAAGATCGCGCAGGGGCGGGTCTGGACCGGCGAGCAGGCGCTGCAGAACAAGCTGGTCGACGCGCTCGGCGGCTTCGACGCGGCGCTCGGCGCGGCCCGGCGCCTGGCGAAGCTCGGCGCGAAGCAGCCGATCGAGTTCGTCGAATTGCCGGAGCAGCCGGGACTGCTCGAGCGGCTCGGCGGAGGCGGGGGAGTTCATCCCGCGGCGCTGAACCCGATGATGATGCGGCTGCTGGCGCCCGCCGTCCGCATCGCGCGGGCGGCGATGATGCGGGAAATGTTCGGCCAGGCCTATTGTCCGCTGATGCCCGCCTTGTGAGCGGAACGCTCGTGGCGCAGATCATCGGTGCGCTCGAAGCGGCCCTCAGCCGGGGGCTCTACTAGGACCCGATACACCCGCTGAGCGCCGCAGCTCCGGTCTTCGTCGCTCTGACGCAACTGTCCGGTTCCTACCCGCTACGCTCTGCCGAAGAGGTTCTTCGGCAACGCCGCATGGATGCCCTTGCGTTGATCGACCACCTGCGTGACGCCGAAATCGACCGCGACTGACATGAGCGAGTAGGCTTCGTCTCGCGAGAGGCCTTTTCTCGCGG
>JBGPMT010000243.1:0-5095 GCA_041487135.1 Binataceae bacterium (SeqCode)
AACGGTAGCGTAGGAAGACTACCGACATGAGCAGCGAGGCGACGCCGAAGAGCGTTAGTATAAAAGTGGGAGATTCCATTTCACCTGAAATGACCCTAAACGATACACTCGCGAGGCGCGGCTAGCATATCGGAGCGGCAAACCGCCATCAAACGCATGCACCGTTTGCCGTGGAGCCGATGGGGGAAGATTTTAGCTGTCGCCGATGGCGTAACCATGGCCTCGACCTGCATGGGAAGCGGCGTGGGCTCGATAGCCGTGTGCAAGTCGGCCAATACCTGGAAATGCGGCAAGTGATCGCGGTTGCGGCGGGACGTGATCTGCTCAGCGTTCGCGGATGATTCGCGCGGCGAAGAAGCCGTCGCGGCCGCCGCGGTCGGGCCGGGTAAGCATCGTTCCGTCCTCGCGCAACTCCCGCGCAATCGTGGGATGAACCCGCGGAGCGCGATCGATCGCGAACCCGGGATGGAGCGCGAGAAAATTGCGCACCACGTCGATCCCCTCCTCGGGAGCCAGACTGCAGACCGAATAGACGATCGCGCCGCCGGGGCGAAGCAGCGCGGCCGCCCCGGCGAGCATCCGGGACTGAAGCTCCGCCAGGCGCGCCGGGTCGCCGGGCCCAAGCCGCCAGCGGATTTCGGGATGCTCGCGCAGCGTACCGAGTCCCGTGCAGGGAGCATCGAGCAGCACGAAATCGAAATGCGATTCTCGCAACGGGATCGCTTCAATCAGATCGGCGCAAGCCAGATCGACGTTACGATGGCCGAGCGCTTCGGCCATCATTCGCACGCGCATTAATCCCGAGAAATTCACGTCGAGCGCCAGCACGCGTCCGCCGCTCCCGATCAGTTCCGCAAGATGCGCCGCCTTGCCGCCGGGCGCGGCGGCACAATCGATCACGATTGCTCCTGGAGCGGGTGCGAGGAGACGAGCTATCCATTGCGAGACCTCTGATTGTGGGTAATAGAGGCCGCCCGAGCTGCCGGCGCCGATGCCTGCCGCGCTTTGCAGGAAGACCGTTTCCGGCAGGCCGCCGTCTTCGCCGGGCGTTAATCCGCCGGCGCGCAATCGCTCGAGCAACTCCTCGCGCGATCCACGCGCGAGATTGAGACGAATGACATTTGGCGCCGCCTCGTTGTTGGCGGCCATCAGCCGCTCGGCATCCGCGATCCCGAACCACGCGATGAATCGCTCGACCAGCCAGCGCGGATGCGACCAGGTGACTGCGAGATAGCCGGCTTCATCGCCGTCGCGCGCCGGCAACTCGATCGATGAGGACGACGCCCGGCGCAATACCGCGTTCACCAGTCCGCCGGCCTTGCGCGTGCGCGGATTCTCCTTGGCGATTTCGACCGCCGTATCGACGATCGCATGAACGGGCACCCGGTCCAGGAAGCGGAGTTGGAACAGGCCGAGGCGAAGAATCGCGAGCAAGGCCGGATCGAGGTTGGTGGCCGGCCGGCTCGCAAGGCGGTCGAGCTCGTAGTCGAGGCGTCCCCGCCAGGCGAGCGTGCCCAGCACCAGGCGCGTAATGAGACGGCGATCGGCGATCGGAAACGCGCCGAGCTGATGACCGAGCAGGACATCCGCGAAAGCGCCTTCTTCGTCGACGCGCCGCAGGATGTGGATCGCCGCACGCCGCGCGGCAAGCCCGGCCCCGTCGCCACGCCGGCGAGCGGAATCGGCCGGTCGGCGGTTGGCCGGGCTCCTCATGTCCCCAGCCGCTCGCCGGCCACAATCCGTCGGCCGCGGATAAAGTCTGCAGCCGCCATCCGCTTGCGTCCCGATGCCTGCACCTCGAGCAAGGTCAGCCGTCCGCGGCCGCATTGCACAACCGGAGCGGGGTTGAGATCGACGATGGTGCCGGGCTCCGCCGTGACGGCGCCGCTGTCAGCGATCATGGCGCGATGCACCAGGAGCAGCTCGCCACGCAGCGTGGTGCGCGCGATCGGCCAGGGATCGTAAGCGCGAACCATCCGTTCGATCTGCACGGCGTCCGCGCGCCAGTCGATGATCGCGTCCTCTTTCTCGACCGGCCGGGTGTAGGTTGCGAGCGCCTCGTCCTGCGGTGACGCGACGATTTCACCGCGCGCGATCTTGCCGATCGCATCGAGCAGTGCCGCCGCTCCGAGTTCGGCGAGCTTTTGCTTGAGCGTCGCCTGGGTGTCATCCGGGGCGATCGGAATCGTGCGCTTGAGCAGGATCGGCCCGGCGTCCATCCGCTCCGTAATGCGCATGATGGTCACGCCGGTCTCGCGATCTCCGGCGAGAATCGCGCCTTCCACGGGCGAGGCGCCGCGATGACGCGGCAGGAGCGAGCCGTGCACGTTGATCGGTGCGACGTGCGCGGCCTCGAGCACCGCGTTGGGAAGAATGCGGCCATAGGCCGCAACCACGATCAGATCTGGTTCCATCGCGGCGAGCTGGGCGAGGAACTCCGGCGTGCGAATTTTCGCCGGCTTCAGGAGCGGGAGGCCCGAGCGTTCGGCGACCGCCGCCACCGCGCTGGGCTCGCGCCTGAGGCCCCGGTCGCGCGGCTGGTCGGGCTGCGTGACCACGCCGGCCACGCGCAAGAGCGCGCCCTGCGCGTCGATCAGCCGGGTGAGAATATGCGCCGCCAGTGGCGGCGTGCCCATGAAGACGACGCGCAGCGGCGTCTCCGCGGGCCTAGATTTGGACTCTGGAGGGCCGCTGCTCATCGGCTTTGCCCTCCCTGATCAGCTTGGCAAGCCTGCGACGATAGAGCTCGCGCTTGATGCGGCTGATGCGGTCGATGAACAGCTTGCCGTCGAGATGATCGATCTCGTGCTGCAATGCGACCGCGAGCAAGTCATCGGCCTCGATCTCGATCTGCTTCTGTTCAGGAGTCCAGGCACGGACCATTACCTTGGCTGCGCGTTTGACTTCGGCGGTGAAGTCGATCACCGAGAGGCATCCTTCTTCCCAGATGACGGAGCCTTCGGCTTCGGCGATTTCCGGGTTGATCAGCTTGAGCAGGCGGGCGCCCGGATGTTCGTGGTCGGTGTCGAGCACGATTACGCGGCGCGAGTCGCCGACCTGCGGCGCCGCCAGACCCACGCCAGGCGCCGCGTACATGGTCTGGACCAGGCTCTCGATGAAGCTGTTGAGCCGGCCGTCCATCTCGGCGACCGGCTTGGCCGGCTGCTTGAGCGCCGGATCGGGAAACTTGCGAATTTTGAGCAGGGCCATCGGATTCCGCAGCCATTGAAAAATCTACCAGACGCGGATCGTCGCGCCTAGCAGTTGGGCGGCGACCCGGTCAGGGCAGGCCGCCCGCCTGGATCGTGGTCGGACCGTCGTCGGCGATCTGCGGCGCGGGCTTGCGCTTCATCGCCCGCTCGATAACCGGCGCCATCCGCTCGGCCTTCAACTTGGCGCGCTCGCCGTCGCGATCCTTGAACTCGGGCATCACCTCACGCGCCAGCAGTTCGAGCGACGCGCAGATGTCCTCGTGACGGTTGTTGCCGGCTTGCGAGACCAGCACGACCTGGTCGATGCCGGCGTCCTCGAAGGCCCGCAGGCTGTTGCGCACCTGGTCCGGGGTGCCGACGCAGCTCGTGCCGCCGTCGATAATCGGCAGGCTCAGCGGATTGGCGCGATAGTTGTTCCAGATATCGGTGCGGGCGGGCTCGTGACGGCCGAAGAGATAGTAGTGGCCCAGCGCGTAGGCGAAAAACCGGAGTCCATCCTCAGCCGCGGTGCGCGCGCGCGCCGCGTCGCGATCGCACATGAAGCCGGTGACGATGGCGAGGTTGGGATTCACCGATGCGGCGATCGGCTCGGACTCGGCTTCCAACGTCGTGTAATAGTCGGCGACCCAGTGGCGCGCTTCGTCGGGCGACATGAAGGTGAAGCTGAGCGCGCCGACGCCGAGCCGGGCGGCGAGATGAATCGTCTCGCGCCGCGAGCATGCGACCCAGACCGGCGGATGCGGCTTCTGTACGGGCTTGGGCACCACGTTGCGCACCGGCATCCGGAAGTGCTGACCGGCGTGACCCATAAACGGTTCCTCGACCATCATCCGGCAGGTCGCTTCCAGCGCCTCCTGCCACATCGCGCGCTTGTCGCCGCGCGCAATGCCGAATCCGCCCAGCTCCGCCTCCGACGAGGATTCGCCGGTGCCGAACTCGACCCGGCCGTTGCTGACCAGATCGAGCGTGGCGATCCGTTCGGCGACGCGCGCCGGATGGTTGTAGCCGGGCGGCATCAGGACCACTCCGTGGCCGAGCCGGATATTGCGTGTCCGCTGGCTGCAGGCGGCGAGAAAAACTTCGGGCGCCGAGCAATGCGCATATTCCTCGAGAAAATGATGCTCGACCGCCCACACGTAATCGAGGCCGAGCCGGTCGGCCAGCTCGACCTGCTCGAGTGAATTCTGAAACAGCTTCAGTTCCGAATCGGGATTCCAGGGCCGCGGCAGTTGCAGCTCGTAAAATATGCCGATCTTCATGGATGAGCGCCGAACCGCAGTTCGCGCGACGAGAGTAGCATAGCGGCGCGATCGCCGAGAACCCGCATTTCCGTACATCGCAATGCGCCAGATCGCGGCGCTATGGCTTCGGGCGCGAGTGGACGACGGAACGTGCTAGAGCGGCGGGGGACCGCCGGACAATCCGATGCGGGCGAGCTCTTCCTTGAGCCGGGCGCGCGAGAGCGGTTTGCACAGTACGGCCGAGGCGCCGAGCTCGTAGCTCTGCGCGATATCGCGATCGTACATCGAGCTGGTGATCACGAACATCGGAATGTGCGCGCAGGCCTCGTGCGCGCGGGCGGCCGAGAGCACCGAGAACCCGCCGTTACGCGGCAGGCGCAGGTCGACCAGAATCAGGTCCGGGCGATCCTGATCGGTGAAGTGAGTGATCAGCTCGAGCGCCTCGTCGGCGTCTTCCGCGATGATGACCTCGCTTGCCTCACCAAGAATCTGCCTGATCACCGTAAGCGCGATGAAGACGTGCTCGGCGTTGTCCTCTACCAGAAAGATCCGGACGGCGGATTCCGGAAGATATTCCTCATTGCTCTGCATCCGTTCCCCTAGAGTGCGTGATCGGGCTGGTCTCTCCCAAGTCCCCAACCT
>JBGPMT010000244.1:0-5057 GCA_041487135.1 Binataceae bacterium (SeqCode)
GATTCGGGGTTCCTCGGTTTCTTCGTGGTTTGTCCCGAGCCTAGCAGGGCTCGCGATGGCCTATAAGGCCCCGTTTGTCGTGGATGGCGCGGCGGGCCGATCAGAACAGGTAGCGGCGGGTGTTGATGCTGATCAGCACCCCCATCGCCGCCATCATCGCGATCAACGACGAGCCGCCGTAGCTGACCAGCGGCAGCGGGATTCCGACCACCGGCAGCATCCCGGTCGCCATCCCCATGTTGATCGCGACCTGCCAGAAGATGATCGCGGTCACGCCGACCGCGAGCAGCGCGCCGAAGCGCTCGCGCGCGTGGCGCGCGACCCAGACGCCGCGCGCAATTATCAGGCTATAGAGCCCCAGCAACACCAGCGATCCGGCGAAACCGAACTCTTCGGCGAAGACCGCGAAAATGAAATCGGTGGTCTGCTCAGGCAGGAAGTTGAGCCGCGCCTGGGTCCCCTTGAGGAAACCCTTGCCGAACTCGCCGCCCGCGCCGATCGCGATCTCGGACTGGATGATGTGATAGCCGGCGCCGAGCGGATCGGAATGCGGATCGAGAAAGCTTACCAGCCGCTCGCGCTGGTAAGGCTTCAGGTAATGCCACGCGACCGGCGCCGCCAGCATCGCGGCCATCGCCAGCACCGCCATCGTGCGCCAGTTGAGGCCGCCGACGAACACCAGCGTCACGGTGATCAGCACCATCGTCAGCGCCGTACCGAGGTCGGGCTGGCGCAGTACCAAGCCCACCGGTATCGCGAGCAGCACCGCCGGCACCACCATGTGCCGCAGGCGCCATCCACCCTTGGGCGGTTCCTCGCGCAGGTAGCGCACCAGCACCAGCACCAGCGCGAGCTTCGCCAGCTCCGAAGGCTCCAGCCTGATGATGCCCAGGTTGATCCAGCGCCGCGAGCCGCCGCTGGCGTGCCCCGCAACCGCCACGACAACGAGCAGGCCGATCGTCAAAGCATATAAGGGATAGGCGTACGACCCGAGCGCACGATAATCGAAGAACACCGCCGCGATCATGAAGACCACTCCGATCGCGATCCAGGTGAGCTGGTGAGTCACCAAGGGGTTAAGGGCGTGACGCGGTCCGGCATAGGTCGCGCTGAGCACGCTTACCACGCCGATCGCGGCCAGGCATAACGAAAGCCCGAACAAGGTCCAGTCGAAATGGAGAAGCAGCCGGCGGTCGATTCCCGCCATCGCGATCAGTCCTCCCGGGTATCGCTCACCGCGGCTTGAAGCTCGGGATGAGTGGTTGGCTGCGCGGTCGCGGGCGGCGCGGGCAGGCCGGCGGGATAGAGGGCAAAGAATTTTTCCATCACATCGCGCACCCCTGGAGCCGCCGTGCTGCCGCCATGCCCGCCGTGCTCCACGATGGCCGCGATCGCGATCTGTGGATGATCTTTCGGAGCAAACGCGATGAACCAGCCGTTGTCGCGCAGCTCTTCGGACAGCGCTTTCTCGTCGGTTCGCACGCCCTGCTTTTCGGCCACGACCTGCGCCGTACCGGTCTTGCCGCATACCACGATGTTCGGCAGGGCCGCCTTGTGACCGGTGCCGCCCGGACCGTTGACCACGTCGCACATCGCGTCACGCACAAAATCCAGGTTCGCGGGATCGATCTGGAGCCGCCGCTCGACCACCGGCGGGTAGCTTTGGAGCGGGCTGCCGTCGAGCGCGTCGACCTCCTTTACGAACTGAGGCTTGTAGCGGATCCCGCCACTGGCGACCTCGGCGGCCAACTGCGCCATCTGGATCGGCGTGACGGTCACGTAGCCCTGGCCGATCGCGACCGAGAGCGTCTCGGCCGGATACCATCGCTCATGGTAGCGCTTGCGCTTCCATTCGCTGGACGGGATGAGGCCGGTCTTTTCGTTGGCGAGCTCGATGCCGCTCTTCTCGCCGAGGCCGAGCAGATGCGCCCACTGTGCGATGCGGTCGACGCCCAGGCGTTCGCCCACCTGGTAGAAGAAGACGTCGCACGACTCAACGATCGCGCGATGCAGCGAGAGCGTGCCGTGGCCCTGCTTGCGCCAGCATCGGTACTCCCGGTTGCCGTACCACAGGCCGCCCGGACAGTTGTAGGTGGTCGAGGCGGTGAGCGTATGGTCCTGCATCCCGGCGATCGTGTCGACGATTTTGAAGATCGAACCGGGCGCGTAGATTCCCTGGATGGAGCGATCCTGCAGCGGGTGACTCGAATCAGTCATCAGCCGATGCCAGTCGGCGGGGGTGATTCCGCCGGTGAAGAGGTTGGGGTCGTAGGCCGGATGACTGACCATTGCGAGGATATAACCGGTGTTGGGATCGATCGCGACCATCGCCCCCATCTGATCGCCCAGCGCCTGCTCGGCGGCCTGCTGCACGTCGAGGTCGATCGTCAGCACCACGCCGTCGCCGGGCTGCTCCGGAATCTCACGCAGGAGCCGCAGCCGCCGGCCCACCGCGTCGACCTCGATCTCCTGGCCGCCGGCGCCGCCGCGCAGGAAGTTCTCCCATCCGCGCTCGAGCCCGAACTTGCCGATCTGGTCGCCGTTCTTGTAACCGGTGAGCCGCGCCAGGTCCTTGCGCGTGACCTCGCCGACGTAGCCCAGCAGATGAGCGGCCAGCCGGCCGTAGAGATAATGGCGCCGCGGGTTGACCTGCAGGCTCACCCCTGGAAGTTCGAGCTGATGGGTCTCGAGCGCGACCACCTGGTTCCAGTTGAGATGCTCCTCGACCGTGATCGGCTCATAGGCGGGCCGCTCGTCATCCTCGGCCTGCTGCAGGCGTGCGGCGATATTGCCGCTACCCAGGAGCCGCTCGAGGCGCTCGATGGTATCCGACAGATCGTCGGTATCTTCGGGCACCACCACCGCGTCGAAGGACGGGACGGTATCGACCAGCGGCCGATGATGACGGTCGAAGACCAGGCCGCGGAGCGCCGGCAGGCGGCGGATCCGAATCCGATTGCGGTCTGCCAGCTCGGCCAGGTTCTGATGCTGCACGACCTGGAGGTAGTAGAGCCGGCCAGCAACGATGGTCAGTACGGCCGTGATCAGGACCGACAACCCGGCGACGCGGAGATCGAGCCGCGGCACGGGAAGATCTTTGCGGGAATAGCGAAACTTCACGTCAACCAACGCTTGCCCGTACTATTATCCTCGCGCCGGCCGGTGGCGAGCAATCCAAGCATTTTCTTGCTCCGGGCCATGGCCGCGAACACCACCGGGGCCAAAAGCGCGCTCACCGCGGCCTGCCCTAAGAGGTCGCGCATCAGCGCCGGGTAGTTTGCCAGCCCGGAAAACCCCGAGTTTATCACGATGCTGCCGAGATCCTTGATCATGACGCCGACGAAAACCGCGAGCATCCCCACCACCACGTTGGTCACCAGCAGCTGGCTCGACAGCTCGTAGGCGAGCAGGAAGACCAGCGTGATCATGAAGGCGTTGAGCCCGATTTGCGTGCCCGACAGGGCGTCGATCGCATAGCCCATCACGAACGCCATCAGCGCCGCGACCGCGCTATGGTGACGCATCCCGAGATCGACCGCGAGAATCAGGACCAGGTCCGGTACGTACGGTCCCAGCGGCAGCCAATACGGCAGCATGGTTTGCAGAGCGAGGGCGACGAGCGTTGCGAAGGCGAACAGTAAGACCAACCGCACCACCCCGTCAGTCCTGGTCCTGCGCGATGATCCGCGGCGGCGGATCGGTCACCACCAGCACCTGTTCGAGGCGCCGGAAATCCACCGCCGGAGCGACCGATACGTTGACGAACAGTCCCGGCCCCTGGCGCTCGACGCGACTCACTTCGCCGATCAGCAAGCCGCGCGGAAAGGTGCCGTCGAGCCCCGAGGTCACGACCGCGTCGCCGACCCTGACGTCTGAGGAGCGCCCGACATATTTCATCGTGAGACCGTCGTCGACCACCCCGGCCACGATTCCACGCACGCGCGAGCGCTGATCGAAGGCGTCGAGCGCGGCGTTGTGATCATCGATCAGCAGCACGCGCGAGGAGCTCCCGCTGGTCGCGATTAATTTGCCGACCACTCCCTGATTCGACAGCACCGCCATCCCGGCGTTCAGCCCGTTGCGCGTGCCGGCGCTCAGGATGAACGTGCGCGAGAGCCCGGTGGCGTCGCTGCCGATAACGTTCGCCGCTACCGCGCGCATCCCGAGCGCCTCGCGCAGGTCCAGCAGTTCGCTCAGATGGCGGTTCTCGGTTTCGAGTTCGGCCAGGCGGGCGCGCTCGTTCTGGAAGCGGGACAGTTCGGCGTGCAGCCGCTGGTTCTCGCGCTGGACTTCGACCAGGGCCAGGTAGTCATGCCAGAAGTCGTGGGCCGCCTCGACCAGATGGGCGCTGGCGCTCTGGACCGGACTCAGCACACCCATCAGGGCCTCGCCGGGCCGTGCCGCCGGGTCGCGCGGCCGCACGCCGGTGGTCAGCATGTGCGCCGACAACAGCAACAGCAGACCGCTGGTGAGGACCACACGGTTGCGCCATAGGAAAGAGGAATTCACCTTGATGCTCCCGGGATGGGGAGCTTAGGCCGGAGGCTTCAGGGTATGGACACCTAGTCGACCGTCACGTCGCGCAGGAGGCTCAATTCGTCCAGCGCCTTGCCGGCTCCCATCACCACCGCGGTCAGCGGATCGTCGGCCAGCGTGACCGGCAAGCCGGTCTCCTCGCGCAGCAGCACATCGAGATTGCGCAGCAGCGAGCCGCCGCCGGCCAGCACGATGCCCTTGTCGACGATATCGGAAGCCAGCTCGGGCGGGGTGCGTTCGAGCGCGATGCGGACCGACTCGACCACCTGGTGAACCGGCTCCATCAGCGCCTCGCGGATCTCCTCGTCGGTGATCTCGATGATCTTGGGCACGCCGGCGACCAGGTCGCGGCCCTTGATCTCCATGGTCTGGATCTCGTTGCCGGGATAGGCCGAGCCGATCGTGATCTTGATCAGCTCCGCCGTGCGCTCGCCGATTAACAGATTGTACTTGCGCTTGATGTGCTGGATTATCGCCTCGTCCATCTTGTCGCCGGCCACCCGCACCGAGCGCGAGAAGAC
>JBGPMT010000245.1:0-5050 GCA_041487135.1 Binataceae bacterium (SeqCode)
CAGCGACAAGGTCGATGCGACCGTCGATTGCTGGGGCGGTTCGATAACGGCGGATACCGGGGTAGGCAAGTTGCATCCGGTGCCGGTGGTCGAGCTGGTGAAAAACCTGAAACGGCCGGTTTACGCGGTATTCGGCGCCGAGGATCAGAATCCGTCGCCGGCGCACGCGGCCGAATTGCGATCGCGGCTGGAGCGCGAGGGCAAGCTCGGCCTGGTGACGATCGAGAGCTTCGCCAACGCCGGCCACGCTTTCTTCGCCGACCAGCGGCCGGACCGTTATCGCGAGAAGGCGGCGTTCGAGCTGTGGCCCAAAATGGTATCGTTTCTCAGGCAGCATCTGGCCTGAAAAGATGCGAAAATAATGACGAACCACGTTCGGAGGGCATCGCAATGGCGTTGATCAAGGTGACCGACATCGCTTATGGGCGGCTGCGCTCGCCCGACTTGGATATCCAGGAAGAGTTCTGCACGAACTTCGGGTTCATCAAGGTGGAGCGCACCAACAACGCGCTCTATATGCGCGGCTCTGACTCGCCGCACCATATCCACGTGACCGAGAAGGGCGATGCGGGGTTCATCGGGCTCGCCTTCTACGCAGCCAGCGAGGACGATCTGAAAAAGATCGCGAAGGCGCCCGGCGCCTCCGGGATCGAAAATATCGACGAGCCCGGCGGCGGCAAGCGCGTGCGACTGAAGGAGCCCAATGGCTACCAGGTCGAGGTCGTCTGGGGCATCCAGCAGCTCGAGCCCGTCAAGGTGCGTCGCGACCCGGTGAATTCAGGCGATGAGCCGCTGCGCCGGGCGGGCCGCCTGATGCGCGCGGCAAAGGGGCCGACGCCGATCAAGCGCATCGCGCACGGCGTGCTGGGTTCGCCGCGGTTCCCGGAGACCCTGAAGTGGTTCCGCGAGCACCTGGGCTTCATCTCGTCGGACGACATCTACGTCGGCCAGAAGGACAACATCATCGCGTCGTTCAACCGCTGCGATCGCGGCGACATCTACGTCGATCATCATGTCTTCTTCTGCATGCGCCACGAAACGGCCGGCCTCAACCATCTGTCGTTCGAGGTGCCCGATATCGACGCCGTTTTCATCGATCACGAGTATCTGACGCAGCTCGGCAAGTACGAACATATGTGGGGCGTCGGACGGCATATTCTCGGCAGCCAGGTTTACGATTACTGGGCGGACCCGTGGGGCCGGGTGCACGAGCATTGGGCCGACAGCGACCGGCTTAATCTCGCCAACGGATCAAACCTGCTGAGCGCCGAGGAAGGGCTGAACTCGCAATGGGGCGAGCGCATACCGGAGAAATTCCTCAGCCACATCAGTCCGTGACGCTGTTTCGCGATCCCGATTAGCTAAAGATCGACAATGACGGCCGCGCGCGAGATAGACCTCGCACGCGGCCGTTTCGATCGCGCCGGGCAGCGGGCTCGAGTCATGGCGCGCGCCCCGGATTCCCCGGCATCAGACAGCTCGCGTCGAGTTGCGCCAGGCTCGGGCAACCCATCTGGGCCATCACCCGATCGATCTCATCGCGCAGAATCTTGATCGCGCGGCGCACCCCGGGGAGGCCTCCCGCGGCGGCGCCGTAGAGCGTCGCCCGGCCGACGAAGACGAATTGCGCCCCGAGACAGAGCGCGGTCACGATATCGGCGCCGCGCCGCACGCCGCCGTCGAGCATCAGCGTCGCCCGGCTTCCGACCGTCGAGCGGATGGCCGCGAGCGCGTCGATGGCAGCGGGCGCCCGATCGAGTTGCCGGCCGCCGTGATTCGAGACCCAGATGCCGTCGACGCCCGCCTGCACGGCGCGCGCGGCGTCGTCGGGATGCAGAATGCCCTTGATCACCAGGTGGCGCGGCCACAGCCGCCGAAACGATTCGAGGTCCCGCCAGGTCACCGTCGCCGGAGTCTGCCCGGCGAGGAAAGAATTGGTCCTGCCACTGTTCCCCGCATAGGGCGCCCAGTTCTCGAACTGCGGCATCCCGTGCCGGAGGTATTCGGCGAGCCAGGCCGGATGGGTCAGCGCCTCGGCGATAATCCGGGCCTTCAAGCGCAGCGGCAGCGTGAAGCCGTTGCGCAGATTGCGCTCGCGTTTCGCGTTGACCGGGATATCGACGGTCAGCACCAGCGCGCCCAGGCCGGCATCGCGCGCCCGCCGGATCAGGTCTTCGGAAATCTTCGGGTCGCGCGCGCAGTAGAGTTGATACCAGGTATGCGCCGGGGCGACGCGCGCGGCGGCCTCGAGCGAGGCGGTGCTCGCACCCGACATCACGAACGGGAGGTTGGCGCCGGCCGCGGCCTCCGCCAGCATCAGATCGGCGCCGGCGCGAAACAGGCCCGCGAGCCCGGTCGGCGCGATGCCGAAGGGGCTCGAGTACTTGCGCTCGAACAGCATCGCGGATTGATCGCGTTTGGAGACGTCGACCAGGTAGCGCGGCAGCAGCGGATAGCGCGCGAACGACAGCTCGTTGCGCGCCAGGCAGCGCTCGTCCTCGACGCCGCCCTCGATGTAATCGAAGGCGATGCGCGGTAATCGCCGCCGCGCCATCCGGCGCAAGTCCTCGATGTTCACGGCCTCGTCGATTTTCATCTCATGGCCATCGAGCGCCTGCCTCTCCGCGCCCATCCGAAGGAGTGGCGTACCCGGCGATTCAAATCAAGCAATGTCGTTCGCGCCGGCGGACGGCGGACGCAAGCCAAAGGCCCCGGCCGGCCAGGGCGAGCGAAGCTCTGACGGTGAACTGCGGGGAAGGATTCGGCGGTGCTACGCGCTCTTGGACCCGGCGGAATTATCGAGCTTTTCTTCCGCCAGGAGTTTCTGTTAGCGCGCCAGGATTTTCGCCTTCAGCTCCTCGATCGGTGCAAGCTCGGATCCGAGCAGCTAAACGAAAGTAGAGTACTCGGATGCCAATGCGTCACCCTTCGCAGAATGCCGACTCCGAATTGGTGAGCGTGGTCGGAAAACTGATGCCCAGGAACGGATTGGGCACGGCGAGCAGATGTTGGACGTCGAACGTGACCGAAACCTTCACCGTGGCGCCGAAGGCGCAGGGTGGAGCGGGACTCAAGGTGGTGGTCAGATAGCTGCCGTTGTTGGCGCGGATGGTCGGTGACGCCACCGAAAGGATGTAACTCTGAACCGCGGACTGAGAGGCGCTGGGGTTCACCGCCGCATAGCGCGCGCCCTGGTAATTCACCTGGCCCAGGGCCAGCGCCGCGTTGCCGATGATCGCGAACTGAACCCCTATCACCAGCACGATCAACGCAACCGTCAGGATAAGTGCGAACTCCACCGCCGCCTGCGCGCGGCCGGCGCCGGCCAGCCGCCGTCCAAGCGTGGCGAGATTGATGAACCGCTCTCTCACAGGGCCTCGAGCATCAGTAGGCATAGTCAGTCGGCCTCCCGTTTCGTACCATTCCATCCGGAACAACCCGCCCCTCGTCAAATCAGGACGCCAATTTATTTTCTTAGGAATGGACTGCCTCGCGAGCCGAAGAACGGAGCGTTCGGATCGCCGAAGCTTTTCGCGATGACTTGGCTGATGAAGTGCACGGTAACCGTGCCGCCGTTGTAGCTGTCGAGCCACAGGGAGGCGAAAGCCTTTACCAGCACCTGCTTGCGGCCGTTTTGATGCTGCCAGTCCACCACCGGCACGACCAATACCCGCGGATTCGTCAGAGCGTGCTTTGCGAAGGTGCCGCTCGCGTCGACGGTCTGGGCGAGATTCAGCCGATCCTGAAAGCCCTGGTCAACGGGACCGACCTTTTTCCCCGGCTCGGTGGTGACCCAGTCTCCCACGCTGACCATTCCGTTATAGCCGTTGGCGATATTGGTTCTGAGATTGTTCCCGCCGACGCCGCCCAGCGCCAGCAGGTCCCAGTTGCCGGGTCCGACCTGGCCCTGCTGAAGGGTTATCGTGTTGCCGTCGTTGTGATAGACCGTGTTGTAATCGAGTCCGATCGGCGTGAGCCCGCAATCGCCAATATTCGCGCAGGTAACGCCGTTGTTCCCGTTGTTGTCCCCGCCCGGGGGTATCTGCGATGGCGTGGTGGCGCCTACCGTGCTCGGCGCGAACTGCGGCGACGCCGTGGCGGTCGTGGCGACAGTGCCGTTGGTCAGCCCCAGGACTTTGGCGAAATAGTAGGGGACCGTGCGCTGCAAGTTGATCGTGATCGACAGGTTATCGGGAGTAACGATGGTCGAGGTGATTTCGCCCGCCGCAGCCCCATCGGTATGCGCGAACTGATTGGCGGTCGCGATCGCCTGAGTTGAATTGTCAGGCAGGTAGTTGGCCCCAGCCAGGACTGCGGCGTCGGCCGCCTTCTGCAACTGCACCCAGTTGAAGTAAAAGATCGCGACATCGGCGCCCAGCGCGATCGCGCCCAACAGCACCGGCATCACGAGGGAGATTATGACTAAAGTCTGGCCTTTGCTCTTGCGTCTCATACCGTCCTTCCTCACCCAGATTTCTGCAGGCATTCCGGCCCAACCCTACGGCAGCAGGTTCCATGCCAGCGCAAGTTCGCGGAAGATGCGGAGAAAGATCAGGATTTTTGGGTGCTTTGCCCCGAAAGTAGAGTCCTGAAGAGGGATGTCGTTGCAGGCCTGCAACGACAAGTGAGACTTGACCGGAGCCAAGCGGCCACCGATCCCCCGGGCAAACGGAGATCGGCGGTTAACCTGAGTTGAAGTGCGGGGCGCCGTGAAGCGTGCGACGCCAGCGCCCGGCCAAGAGGTTATTGCTCAAGCACCACTGTGCAGGTGCCACTGCTCCCCGTGACGCAGGTGGTGCTGGGGCCAGGTAGGTTGCCAGGGCTGACCGCCTGAATGAACGTGACCGTGATGGTCCAGTTGTTGCTGATCTTGACGACACTGTCGATCCAGACCTCGGCAAAACCCAGCACCGGAACCGGCTTGCTCGCGCCAGTCACGCCTGTAGCGTTAACTATCGGGATCTGCACGACGCGCGGATCTGCCGGATCGGGATGCGCTGCGGAATCTCCCAGGTTCAGCTTCAGTGAGTCGTCGATCCGAGCCTGAACG
>JBGPMT010000246.1:0-5019 GCA_041487135.1 Binataceae bacterium (SeqCode)
CAGGTCGTATACCGGCTGCGTGAACAGCAGGTCGGCGCCGGCGCGGAGTTTCAGCCCCGTATCGCGTTCGACCCGGCTCTCGATATCGGGGATCCCGCCCCAGGTCATCGCCCCCGCAATCAGCAGCCGCGAGCGATGTTCGAGCGGCCGGCCGTCGGGACCCTCGCCATGGCGCATCCGGTCGGCGATCCGGATCCCGTGCACCGAGTCCAGCGCCCATTGCGAATCGCGCTCGAAATCACCGGTTACAATGAACAGGTTGTGAACGCCGTGCCCTTCGGCGAGCCGAATATCGCGCTCGAGGTCGGCCGCCTGCCGATCACACATATCGAGCGTTAGGACCAGGCGATCGGGATGCACCATGCCGAGCAGCGGCATCGCGAGCATCTCGCGGCTGCGCAAAAAGCGCGGATCGGCCATGCGTCCCGAGGTCAGCGATACCGCGTCGACGTGGCCCTGGAACTGAAGTATCCGGCGGCGCAACTGCTCGAGGGTCTGTGCGCGCGGCATGTCGACTTCGGCCAGCATCAGGAACTCGCCGTGTTTGAGCTTGTGCGCGATGGTCGGCAGCCGGATGCTGACCTCCAGCAGGTCGTCGCCGGAGTGGCCGAGCTGCACCAGCTCGATGGGCAGTTCGGTTATCGGGCGATGGTTGAGAAAGTCCTCCAGCGCGGGGAGATCCTGTTCGGTCAGCTCGACTTCGATCCGCAGGCGGCGCTCGCGGTTGCGATCGAGCACGTCGCCCACCAGCGCCGCCAGCTTGAGAAACAAAGAGCGCTCGCCGACCGAAGGCGGCGAATGGTAGTAGAGCTCGCGCATCAGGCGCGTCAGATCGAGCGACTCGTCCAGCGTGCGCCGGCTCCAATCCAAATCGGCCTCGACCCGCGAGAGTAGTTCCGGCAACTCGCGCAGGTTGTTGCGCACGCGCGCCGGCAGCCCGGTCATCGAGTGCTCCGCAACCTCCGCGCTGGCGATGCCGGTCAGCTCCTGGACCAGTTCCGGGGAGACCGTGAACTCTACCGGATGGCGCCGCGTAACCGTCATCGTGTAGACCGCGGTCGGCGCACCCAGGGTGAGCTCAACCGGATGATAGTTCGCGTCGTAGCCTTCGCGGTCGAGCAGATGGCTCATCAGGGCGCCGTTGGTGCCGACCCACACCCCGTTGTCGTATTTCGCAAGCTCGATCCAGCGTTCGGTGAACTCGGCCGCGCGTTGCAGATAGATGTCGGTGAAGCAGCCATAGCCGCGGAGCTGATCGAGCAGGCGCAGGTCTTCACGCAGGGTCGCGACGGCGACATCGCTGGTCACGAAGCGGACGTCGTTGAGGTTCGCGAACAGGCGCTCGATCTCGCTGCCGTCGGGATGGAGGTCGGCGAAGCGATCGACCGGCCGGTACTGCTCGCTGAGCTTGAGCGCCTCCCAGACCGCGCTCCAAAAGTGGATGAAGCGGGCCTGGCGCTCCGCATCCATCGTGGCCAGGTCGGCGCGCTCGTCGACCACCGCCAGCAGCTCGGCAAGCGTGAGTTGGAAGCGTTCTTCAAGCTCGGCGAGCCGCCCGCGATCGATCGCGGCGCGCACCTGGACTTCGTAGTAGCGCGCACCGGTGCGGGCGAACAGCCGGGTCGGGAGCTGATCGAAGAAGTTGGCGTGGCGGAGGTAGAGAAAGCGGCCCTCGGGCGGCGCCTCGAGCGGCTCGCCGCCCTCGAGCTCGGGTGCGCGCCCGCCGCCCAGATGACAGAAGAAGATTCGGGCGCCGCCTGCGGCCGGCGACGGCAGATGGCCATTTCTTTTGAGCTCGCGGGCCGCAATGCCCAGCACGTCGGCCGAGATATCGGACAGCACGACGCGCAGGCGCGGGTAATATTGCGGATAACGATCGCGCAGATGGTTGAGCAGGCCGGCGATGAAGCCGCCCGAGCCGGGCGCTTTCTCGCCGATCCAGAGTTCCTCGTCGGGGCTAAGCGCGCCCTCGCGCTCGAGTTCGCGCACGTGGCCGGCGAAGCGCGTGGCGGCTTCGTCGATAAACTCCTGATGGTTCGATTCCGCCCGGCCCTTGGGCAGCGCGCGCTGATAGCTTTTGCCGGTGACCGTTTCCCAGACGCTCAGGAAACGCCAGAAGGCGCGATTGAAATCCCACACGCAAGTCCGGTCGTAGCCGACGAAATCGGCGTCGAGCCAAACCGGTTCGTCGCCGGCGACCGCGCTTAACAGCTCGCGTTCCAGGGCGTGCGCGAAGTCGTCGCGTTTTTCGAGCTGGGCGACATCGATGACGGCGTGTCCGACGCCGGACTGAACCTGTACCGGGCGATGGAAGGTCACATGATCGTGATGGCGCTCGACAGTGTAGGCGAGCCGGGCGGCCGGTGAAGCGGGCGCGAGGTTATCGAGCACTGCCAGGACCGCGCGATGCTGGCCGATCGAAATCAGGCCCCGGGCGTCGTTGAAGGTTACCGTCACGGCGGACCTGAGACTGGAGCGATGCGGGAAGAGCTTGTCGACGATGCGGCTGGCGGGCGGAAAGTCGCCGGTCAGCAGCAGATGCTCGAGCGGCACCAGATCGACCGAGGAGTTGGCCTCGCCGATGCGCCGGTTGAGCCGGGCCTGCAGCTCGGGATGCTCGGCGCTCAGCGGAACCATGAGGTTCGCGAGCCTCGCTCGTTCGCCCGCGGCGAGGCGGTTGGCGAGCTCGATGTAGAGGCGCTTGAGGCGCTGGAATTCGCCGTCGACGACGACCGCACCGCGGCGCAGCTCGCGGGCCATCCGGCTTGCGAGCTGCAACAGGTCAGTGGTGGGCGAAACCGTGTACATCGCTCGCCATCACGCGCTAGGGGACCTCTTCCTCGATCGCACTGGCCTTGAGGCCAAGCTCGCCGCGCGCGATTCGCGCCGCCTCCGCCAGAGCGCGCAGCTTGGCGCGTGCCAGCGATCGGTCGAGCAACACCAGGCCGCAATCGGGCGCGAGCCACAAGCGCTCGGGCGTGGTGTAGCGGAGCGCCTCGCGCACCCGCCGGGCCAGTTCGGCGGGCTGTTCGGCCCGGCGCGAGCCGATATCGATCAAACCAAACAGCACCTCTTTGCTACCGCACAGCTTGACCACGCTCGGATCGAGCCGCGGCGCGGCGCATTCCAGCGAAATTTGGTCGACCCGCGATTCGGTCAGGTATGGCAGCAGCACCTCGTAGCCATGCTCGCGCACCTTGGGGCCGTCGATCGGATAACCGTAGCAGCAATGGACCGTGGTCTTCGCGCCGATCCCCTCGAAGCATCGATTGAGCGCTTCGATGCCCCAATCGCGGACCCGCTCCGGGTAGCGCGTGAAGGCCGGTTCATCGACCTGCACCACATCGCAGCCGGCCTGCTCCCAGTCCTTGAGTTCCAGGTTGATAGCCGCTGCGAGGTCCATCGCGAGCGCGCGTTCGTCGCCGCCATAGTGCTGGTCGTGGCTGGTGTCAACGATCGTCATCGGTCCCGGCACGGCCATCCTGATCCCGCGCCCGGTATTGGCGCGCAAAAAGCGCAGGTCATCGACCGCGATCGGTCCGCTTCGCTCGACGGGGGCGACGATACGCGGCGCGTCGAAATCGCGATTACTGCCGCGCAGATGTTTGCGGGCCAGGCGGTTGAAGTCGAAGCCTTTGAGCCGGCGCGTGAAATAGTAGACGAAATTGTCGCGCCGCTGCTCGCCGTCGCTGATCACGTCGATCCCGGCGCGCTCCTGGTCGCCAATCGCGAGCAGGGTCGCGTCGTCCTGCCCCTCGCGCAGAACCTTGGCTTCCAGACGCCATCCGCCAAAAAACGCGCCAAAAGGATTGGACAGCCATAATGGCTTCGGATAGCTGCCCACCACCGTCGTCTTGAGCATTAGCGATTCACTCTCCATGCCCAGGCAGGAACTCATGTTCCAGGGCGATCGCCCCCGGTTTCGAGCCGGCTGGCCGGGGCGGGCGCTATCGGCGCCCTAACGACCTCGTCGCTTGACTTCTCGCGCAAAGTCGCCGCTTTATCAAGCCACGCCGGATTTTTAGCCCGGGAGGTTGGTCAGATGGGCCGCATAGACAAGAGCCTGATGTTGGTCGGAAGCATCCCGCTCGAAACCGTCGAGGAGGTCTTCCGCACCTGCGCCACGGCGATCGGCAGCGAGGTTTTCTGCCTGCCCGACGGTGAAGTCGGCGACCGCTTATGGTGGACCAACTTTCAGTGCTACCGCGTCTTCCACGGCCATCCTGACTTCGAGACCGTGCGCCGTCCCGACCCGGCCAATGGCGTCGAGAACTGGAAGCCGCGCGGCTATGTCGACCAGTGGCAGTTCCGGGTCAAACCGGGCTTGAAGGCGGCTCATTTCGGCGATCCCGGATGGCGGCTGGGCTACACCAAAGAGGCGGTCAACTCGTATTTCATCTTCAAGACGCTGCGCGAACAAGGCGTGATTCCTCGCGACGTGCGCCTGCAGGTCTGTATCCCCCTGACCGGCAGTATCGTCGAGCACTATTTCCGTAATCCCGCCGACTACCCGATCGTGAAACCCGCGTATGAGCAGGCGCTGCGGGACGAGATCGCGAAGATGTGCGAGAAGATTCCGCCCGCGGACCTGGTTATCCAATGGGACGCGTGCTCGGAGATTCTCGACCTCGAGGGCTTTTACGACTGGACGCCGAAAGACGACAAATTCGAGCGGCTGATCTCAGCCTGCGAGCGCGTCACGCCGGGCATCCCGGACGAGGTGATGGTGGGATATCACTTCTGCTACGGGACACTCGGCGGATGGCCGATCATCCCGATCAAGGACCTCGAGCTGTGCGTCAGGCTGGCGAACGCGGCGGTGGCGCGCTCGGGCCGGCGCGTCGATTTCGTGCATATCCCGGCGCCGCACGATCGCACCGACGATGCTTTCTATACGCCGCTCAAAAACTTGAAGATCGGCGATACCAAGCTGTTCCTCGGCCTGATTCATCACACCGACAGCGCCGACGGATTCAAGCGGCGGCTCGCGGCCGCGCGCAAGTTCGCTTCCGGATTCGG
>JBGPMT010000247.1:0-5001 GCA_041487135.1 Binataceae bacterium (SeqCode)
ACATTGCCGCGATGCGCCAGCGGATAGCCGCCGCGCTGGGCGCCGCGCCCGAGCAGGTCAACGTCAAGGCATCGAGTCCCGAGGGATTAGGCGCGCTCGGCCGGGGCGAGGGGATGGCCGCGGCCGCGATCGTGCTGCTGGCGGGGGACTGACGCGAATGGGGCGGAAGGTCCCCATACCTCTCCCGGGTCATCACGGACGAGGCATCAAGGAGAGTCAGCGAAGATCGGGATTCTTCGCTGCGCTCAGAATGACAACGCGCAAGGCCGTAGCTACGCGCTGCACGGCTCAGCCCTGCTCAGAGGCGGCCTTCGGGCCTCGGCCCCGCGGCCGTTCCACCGTTTGCGACCGGCCGAGGTTTGCCGATGGTATCAGTAAAATTCGGCCATACCTTGGTGGTCATCAACTCGATGCTCCGCATGAGCTTTGCCTGAGGGATCGATTCGTTCTGCATGAACAGCCAGAAATATTCGACTGGCGCGTAACGCAGCAGCGCTTCGATCTTCCGGCAGACCGTGGAAGGCGAGCCGTGGATCATCATCTGCGAATCAATCAGACTTTGTGCGCCAATCGGGATGCTGGCCGGGTCTTCCCCCCCGCGCGCGAGCACGGCGTTGAATCCCCAATTCGAAAACCAGTAGACCCATTCGAACAGGTAGTCCGCGGCAAGTTCATCCGCCTCGGCGTCGGTGTCGGCGACCAGCAGGTACCTGATCAGCCCGACGCCTTCTCCCAGCCGCGTACTGCGTCCGCCGCGCGCCCATCCCTCCTGCGCCATCCGCAGGTACTTCTGCACCACCAGCGGATCGATTGAGATGATGATCGGTACCGAGCCGCGCGCCGCGGCCTCCTCGCCCTGGTGGGTCGAGATCGCGAACGGTTCGAAAAACGTCGGCACCCGATTGTTGTAGCAGCGCGGCGCGATCCCGACCTCGATGAGCCGGCCTTCTGCGTCGACTCCCTTGCCGGACTCGCGCGTAACGGCCGCGCCGGTCCATTTCAGGCGCGGGGCGGGAATCTGCCAGTACTTGCCCTTGAAACTGAAGGTGTCGCAGGTAAAGGCTTTGCGAATGATCGCATAATCTTCCGCGAATAGTTCGGCCCGCGCCCGCATGTGCGCGTCCAGGTCGGTGACGTTATCGGCGAGCGCGGGCGAATAGTGCTGCCCGAACGTATTCAACCAGCGTTCCTGGATGCCGCGCACGAAGCCGGCGTAAGCGCGGCCCTGCGACATCTGATCGAGCACGGCGATATCCGACGCGACGCGCAGCGGATCGTGGGCCGGGAGCACGAATCCCAGTTCGCCGACATTGATGCGCTTGGTATGCATCGCGATGTACAGATCGAGCATCGCGGGATTATTCGACACCGTGATCCCTTCGACGTTCAGATGATGCTCCGAGAAGCCGAATCCGTAGTACCCGGTTTCGTCAAAGTACTGCGCCTGCTCGACCAGGTTCCTGAGCATGCGCTGGTACAGCTCGGTTCGCTGCCCAGCCATGCCAGCACGAATGTCAGCGGGTGAGCCGGCCATCGGTGGATAATGCAGTCCGATCTCCATGGCTGTTCTCCTTGCAGGCCGCATCGGCGGCCCGAGAGCAAGTCATATACCTGACGCGGCGCGCGCGGCAACGATGCGCGCCGCGGAACGCGCCCTCACCGCCTCGTAACAAAATACTCGACCGCCTCTCCCGGTCACCGGCGAGGCATCAAGGAGAATCAGCGAAGACCGGGATTCTTCGCTGCGCTCGGAATGACAACGCGCAAGGCCGTGGTTGTCGGCTGCAGGGCTCAGCCCTGCCGCACTTGAAATAAACCGGAATGCGGATAATCATCAGGCAAGAGAAGGCAAAGGAGAATCAGAACGATGCTGAAGCCGGTTCTTTCGGCAGATTCACACGTGCTCGAAATACCGGAGGTCTGGTCCAAGCGGATCGACAGCCGGTTCAAGGATCGCGTTCCGTACCTGCAGAAAAGCGATCGCTATGGCGCAATCTACGTTATCCCGGGAATCAACTTTACGCTGCCGATGGCGCTGCTCTCGGGCGCGGGCCGGCCGCCAGAGCGGATGGACGAGAAGGCGGAATTCGAGCAGCTCCAGAGCGGTGGATGGGACCCGAAGAAGCGCATCCTGGACCAGGAGCGCGACGGAATCGCGGCCGAGATCCTCTACCCCAGCGTCGGCATGGTGCTCTGCAAACATACCGATCACGACTACCGCAAGGCCTGCTCGGATGCCTACAACATCTGGCTGGCCGAGTACTGCTCGTCGAATCCCAAGCGGCTGCTCGGAATCGGGCTGGTTTCGATGCGCACGCCAGAGGACGCGGTGGCCGAGGCCCACGCGGTCAAGAAGCTCGGGCTGCGCGGGATCATGCTGCCCGGATGGCCGGCGCTCGAGGATTACGACAGCCGGATCTATGATCCGTTCTGGGCGGCGGCCGTCGAGCTCAAGCTGCCGGTCACGTTCCATCATCTGCCGGGCCCCAAGAACCCCAACGATCCGATCGACTCGCCGTACGCGCCGATGGGCCGCGGGGTCAACTCGAAGTTGAGCTCATGGATGAATCTGATTCGCGGCAATCAGGACCTGCTGGCGATGTTCGTGTTTGGCGGCGTTTTCGAGCGCCATCCCAGGCTGAAGCTGATCTGCGCCGAGGCCGACGCCGGCTGGATTCCGCACTTCATGTACCGGATGGACTACGCCTACGATCATCATCGCCATCACATGAAGACCGAGCTGCTGAGCAAAGCGCCCAGCGAGCACTTCCGCAACAACGTCTACATCTCGTTCCAGGATGATTACATCGCCTTCCAGGTGCGGCATCTGATGAACATCCGGCACCTGATGTGGGCCAACGACTTCCCGCATTTCGATTCGACCTGGCCGAACTCCAGGGAAGTCATCGCGAAGCACACCGCGGATCTGACCGAGCAGGAGAAGAACTGGATCCTGCACGACAACCTGGCCGAGTGCTACGGGCTCGAGCAGAGCGCTTGAGGTTCGGGCCGGATTGATCCTGTATCACCTCGGCGGCTGCCGGCTCCGGCAGCCGCCGATCTTTGCGGGGGATTTGAAGCGTGAGAATCGACGTCCACAACCACATCTTTCCCAAAGAGCTGGTCGAGCGCCTGGAAAAGCGCAGCGAGTACCCGTATGCGCGCCCCGGTAACGGCCGGCTCGGCCTGCATTGCTGCGACAACCTGATGATCCCGAACTACGAGTCGTTAGCCGACATGAGCAAGAAGCTCGAGGACATGGACCGGATCGGCGTCGACGTCTGCATCCTCACCGTAAATCTGCCGGGACCGGAACTCGCGATGAACCCCGCCGAGGCCGACGAGCTGGCGCGGATCGCCAATGACGGAATCGCGGAGGCGGTGGCGCGCCATCCCAAGCGCTTCTGGGGGATGGCGTCGCTCGGCTACGGCACCATCGACAGCGCGCTCAAGGAGCTCGACCGCTGCGTCACGCAGCTCAAGTTCCGCGGCCTGCAGATCTTCTCGAACATCAAGGGCAAGGCGCTCGATGATCTCGAGTTGCGTCCGATCTTCGCCCGAATGGCCGAGCTGAAGCGGCCGATCTTCATGCATCCGACCGCGCCGCTCAATCGGAATTACCTAATGCAATTGGTGCCGGTGCCGGCGCTGGGGTTCATCTACGACACCACGCTGGCGGCGGTGCGCCTTACACTATCGGGAAGGTTGGCGGAGTTCCCGGACCTGGCGTTGATAATCCCGCACGTCGGTGGCGTGCTGCCGTACCTGATGGAGCGGATCGTCGGGCTGATTCCGAGCTACGGGAGCGGCAATCAGGAAAACAACCCGACGCGGATCTTCAAGCGGCTCTACATGGATACGGTTACCTACGAGCCGGGCCCGCTGAAGTTGTGCCTTGATACGATGGGTGCCGGCCAGCTCCTGCTTGGCACCGACCATCCGCACGGCCCGTGGGATCGGCCGACGAAATTGCTCGACCAGGTCGAGTGCAGCAAGGAAGATCGCGAGGCCATGATGCACGGGAACGCGGAGCGCCTGTTCCGGCCGGCTTGACCCGGGCCGCCGCCGCTCACAGATCGTCGCCGGTGTCTCCGCCGCCCTCGTCGCCTTCGGGGTCGCCGCCTTTCTCGATCTCCTCGACCGCCTCGTCGAACTCGGGGCCGCCGAACTCGTCGCCCATCTCGCGGCCCATCCGCTTCATCATGCGGGCGACGCTTTTCGGGTCGCTCTCGTCGATGTCACCGAAATTCGACGGGTCGGCGAGCGAGTCCATCCGGGCGTCCTCGCTGCGCGGCCTCGCAAACCGCGACATCAGCCGCCGCATCCCCGCCGCGCCGCAATGGCGGCATTTCGCGGTCACCCGCTCGCTCGCCCTGAGCGTCAGGACGCTGGTGCGCTTGCCGCATTTCGAGCATTCGTATTCGTAAATCGGCATCTCGGGAATCTCCCGGCTGACTATCCCTGCTAAACCAGTTTACCCGCGCCGCCCGATCCGGCAAGTCTGGTTGCTTTGATTACTCAATCCGGGTCGGCATACTGACGCCCAATGGCGGACCTCAGGCTGATGTGGCGCAACACCCGGATGGTGGTGCTGTGCGCGATCTCGGCGGCGCTCTACGCGGCGCTGCTGGTGCCATTCAAGGTGGTTCCGCTGATCCCGGGAGTCACGGAGCTTCGCCCGGCCAACGCGATTCCGGTGGTATGCTCCTTCCTGTTCGGGCCGGCGGCGGCGTGGGGCGCGGCGATTGGCAACATGATCGGCGACTTCTTCGGCGGCGTCGGACCGGGCGATATCTTTGGCTTCATAGGTAACCTGTTTTACGGTTATGTGCCGTACAAGGTCTGGCGGATAATCGCCGACGGCGAGAGTCCGGTCAGCCGTTCGCCCGTGACGATCGCGAAGTATGTTTTCACCTGCCTGATGGCGAGCATGCTATGCGCGGATCTCGTCGGATGGGGCGATAACCTGCTCGCGCTCAGGCCGTTCGGCGTGCTCGGTAA
>JBGPMT010000248.1:0-5000 GCA_041487135.1 Binataceae bacterium (SeqCode)
CCTCGACCTGCCCGAGGTCTCGCTGGTCGCGATTCTCGACGCCGACAAGGAAGGCTTCCTGCGTTCGGCGCGCTCGCTGATCCAGACCATCGGGCGGGTGGCGCGAAATCTGAACGGGCGGGTCCTGATGTACGCCGACCGTCACACGGACTCGATGAAGCGGGCGATCGACGAGACCGATCGGCGCCGCGCCCGGCAACTCGCCTACAACCGCGAGCACGGCATCACGCCCAAGACCATCATCAAGGCGATCGATGCGTCGCTGGTCGAGATGTACTCGCCGGAATGGGCGGTGGTGCCCGAGATCGAGGAATCGCCCAAGGCGCACAAGCTCGACGACAACGTGCCGCCGCACGAGCTGGCCGATCACATCAGCGGGCTCAGGCGCGAAATGATGGAGGCGGCCGTGAAGCTCGACTACGAACGCGCCGCCGAGCTGCGCGATCGCATCAAGCGCCTCGAGCGCAGGGTGTTCGGACTCGACAAGGCAGTCTTCCGCCCGCCGCAGCCGCCGCCGGGCAGCGCCGGCACGCACGCCAGCGATCGGGCGCGCGGGCGGCTGGAGCGCCACAAGACCAAGGAACTGGGAAATACGGTGCCGCTGGCGAAAAGCCGCGGCCGCAAGGGCGCCGGCGCCGCTACCGGCGCGGCCGCGGGCGCCGCGGGCTCGGTATCGCGCCCCCGCGCGCCGTCGGCCCGCCAGGGCCGGCTCAAGCTGATCCCCGACCGCCCCGAGTAAGGTGCCCGGGGCTCAGCCCGGCGGCTCCAGCCCGAGCAGGCGGGCGCCGTTAGTATCCAGAATTTTCCTGACGTCCGCCGCGGGAAAACCCGCATCCTGCACGTAAGTCACCGAGCGCAGGTAATGCTCCCGGAGCTGAAACGGATAGTCGCTGCCGTAGACCAGGCGGTCGGCACCGAAGGCGGCGTGCGCGCAGCGCAGCGCCTCGATCGAGCCGTGGCCGACCGTGTCGTACCAGAGCCGCTTGGCGGTGACGCTGGCCGGCTCCGACGCGTCTTTCAGGAACAGCTCCTGGTGCTGATCGATGCGCGGCAGGACCAGCGGCATCACGCCGCCGAAATGCGGCACGATAATCTTTATCTTCGGGTAGCGCACCGGGATCTGCCGCTGGATGAGATGCATCGCGAACATCGTGTCCTCGAACGGCGCGCCGACCGGCCAGGTGAGCCCGAAATCGCGCACCAGCGGCGAGCACAGGCCAAGCCCCGCGGGATGGACGAAGAGCACGGCGGCGCGGCGGTCGAGTTCGGCCCATAGCGGCTCGAACGCCGGGTCGGCCGCCGAGCGGTTCATCACCGAGGTCCCGATCGTGACGCCGGCCATCTTGAGCTCGTCCAGCGCGCGCTCCATCTCTTTCATCGTGGCATCGACATGCGGCAGAGGCGTCACGGCGAAGGCGCGGAAGCGGCCGGGGTGCTGGGCGGCGAACTCGGCATAGAGATCGTTGGCGGCGCGCGCGCCGTCGACCGCGTCGGCTTCGCGATCGAAATAGGGGAGCTGCGAGGAGACCGATAGCACCTGCAGGTCGACCCCCGCGCTGTCCATCATTTCGAAGCGCGCGTCGAGCTCGTCCTGCTCGTCGCTGCCAAGCGGGTAGCGCATGGTTTCACCGCCGAGCCGCTGCATCACCGCGCGATAGGCGGCGGGATAGAGATGGGCATGGACGTCGACTCTCATGGCGGTTGCGCTCGCGCTGCCTAGCGGTCGAGCCCGAGCAGCCGGGCCGCGGTCTGATCGAGAATCTTGTCGATATCCGCCTTCGGCAGGCCCGACTCCTGGACGTACTTCACCGAGTTCAGATACTCGCCGTGGAGCTGGTAGGGATAGTCGCTGCCGTAGACCAGGCGGTCGGCGCCGAAGTTGGCGACCGCGCATTTCAGTCCGGCGGTGTTGTTCTGCGCGACCGTGTCGTACCAGAGACGCTTCATGGTGGTGGTCGGCGGCTCGCTGTTCTGAGCCGCGAACATCGGCTTGGTCGCATCGATCCGCGTATAGAGCACCGGCAGCGCGCCGCCGAGGTGCGGCACGATAATCTTGATCTTGGGATAGCGCTGCGGAATCTGGCGCCGGATGATGTGCAGCGCGAACATCGTGTCCTCGAAGGGTGCGCCGCAGACCCAGGTAAGCTGGAAGTCGCGCAGCAGAGGGGAGCAGACGCCGAGGCCCGCCGGATGCACGAACAGCGCGCTCCCGCGCCGGTTCATCTCGGCGTAAATCGGCTCGAAGGCCTCCTCGGCGGCCGAGCGGCTCACGACCGAGGTCCCGATCGTCACGCCGACCATCTTGAGCTGATCGAGCGCGCGTTCCATCTCTTTCATCGCGGCATCGACATGCGGCAGCGGCAGCGCCGCGAAGGCCGCGAAGCGCTTGGGATAGCGCGCGACCAGGTCGGCGTAGAGGTCGTTGGACTCGCGCGCGGCGTCCGCGGCCTCGCTCTCACGCTCGTAGTAGGGCTGCGTCGATGAGACCGAGAGCGCCTGCATGTCGACGCCCGCCTCATCCATCATCTTGAGCCGGGCTTCGAGGTCGGCCTTATCCTCGCTGGCCAGCGAGATGCGCCGGACCGGCGAGAGGTCGGCGCCGAGGCGTTCGGCGCGCTTGAGTAAGGCGGTTGGATAGTAATGGGCGTGAACGTCGATTCTCATGGTAGCCTCCCCGGGCTTGCGCCGTGTCTATGCTTCGAGGCCGAGCAGCCTGGCCGCATTGTGATCCAGAATTTTTTCCGCGTCGCCGTCCGGCAGACCCGCCTCGCGAATATATTCGACCGACCGAAGGTAGGCGTCGCCACGGTTGAGCGGGTAATCGCTGCCGTAAACCAGCCGTTCGGCGCCGAGCACCGCATGGGCATAGCGCAGAATTTCGGGGCGGGCGGCGACCTGCGTGTCGTACCACATCCGCTTAACCGTTACGCTCGCCGTCTCGGTGTTATCGGGAGCGAAAAAGCGCATGGTGCGATCGATTCGATCGAGCACCAGCGGCAGCGCGCCGCCGAAATGCGGCACGATAATCTTGAGCTTCGGATAGCGCTCCAGGATGCGCCGTTTGATCACGTGGGTCACGAACGTGGTGTCCTCGAAGGGCGCGCCGATGGTCCAGCTCAGCCCGTAATCCCGAATCAGCGGCGAGCAGACGCCGAGCCCCACCGGATGGACGAAAATCACCGCGCCGCGCCGATTCAACTCGGCATAAAACGGCTCGAACGCCTCATCGACAGTCGACCGGTTCATCACCGACGTCCCCACGGTTACGCCGATCATCCCGAGTTTGTCCAGCGCCCGCTCGAGCTCCTTGAGCGCCGCGTCGACGTGCGGCAGCGGGGTCGCGGCAAAGGCCTGAAAACGTCGCGGATAGCGCGCCACCAGCTCGGCGTAGAGATCGTTGGCCTGGCGGGCCGCATCGGCGGCGTCGGCCTCACGATTGAAATACGGGAACATCGAGGAGACCGACAATATCTGCATCTCGACACCGGCCGTATCCATGGTCTTGAGGCGCGCCGCGATCTCGTGCGCCGCGGCGCCGCCGAGCATCGCGGGTGACACGTACGAGGTATCGCCGCCCAGCCGGCTGAAGCGATCGAAATAGGGCGCCGGAAAATAGTGCGCATGAACATCGATTCTCATTCTTCTTCCCCGGGTCGATTGGCGCAGGATGCCGACGGCGCCGGCCAGGACCGGTTCATCCGCGGCTGCGAGGCGAATCTAGCCCTCAAGGCCTGAATAGTACAGGCAGACGGGCCGGGCGCATCGTCGGGCCGCGGGGCGCTCAGCGCCGGCGCTGGAACGACGGCCCGGAGAAGCCCGCCGGGGGCGCCGGAATCGGCGAGTTCGCGCCGAACATGTTGCCGCCGAGTGAGATGCCGCCGTCCACGATCATCGCGGCGCCCGTGATCCATTCGGATTCGTCGCTGGCCAGGAACAGCGCCATGGCGGCGACGTCCTCGGGCTTGCCGATACGCGGGATCGGCTGGGTGTTGGCGAAGAATTCGGCCGCCACCGGTGCGCCGCCGGGGATGTGGTTGTAGACCAGCGGAGTGTTGATGAGGCCCGGGCAGATGCAGTTGACGCGAATCCGATCCTTACCCACCTGCGTCGCGACCGAGCGCGTCAGGTTGATAATCCCCGCCTTGGCGGTCGAGTAGGCGTGCGGCGCTCCCGCCATGAAGCCGGCGACCGATGCGGTCGAGATAATCGAGCCGCCGCCCTGCGCGCGCATCACCGGGATGGCGTGCTTCATGCCGAGAAAGACCGAGCGCAGCAGGATCGCCATGGTGCGGTCCCAGCTTTCGACGCTGGTCTCCTCGATCGGTCCCACCGCCCCGCCCAGCCCGGCGTTGTTGTACATCACGTCGAGCCGGCCGAACTCGGCGCCCGCACGATCGATCGCCGCCTTGATCTCGGCTTCCTGTTCGACGTTGGTCGGCTGGAAGACCGCGCGGCCACCGGCGGCGATAGATTCCCGCACGACCTCGGCGCCGCCCTCGGCATTAAGGTCGGCGATCACGAGCGCGGCGCCCTCGGCCGCAAAGCGGATCGCGGCGGCGCGTCCGATACCGCTGGCGGCTCCGCTGATCACGGCCACTTTCCCATCGAGTCTGCCCATCGCTTGCTCCCGCAGCCGGAACGTCCGGCGTCCTCGGCCGTATGCACTGTGATAATATGATTGGCGGTCATGGCCAACCGGTTTTCATCCCGCACCGATGAGCCGCTTCCGGCCGCGGCGCGCCCATTCCAATCACTGGTGAACTATTCGCCGGCCCCCTCCGAGCCGGAGCCTGCGCCGGCGGCGAATCCCGATGCGGTTGAGGAGGCGGAGGCGGTAGCGGCGGAGCATCCGCTGGCGAAGAAGCTGGCCGCCGTCCCGGCCGAGCCCGGCGTCTACCTGCTCCGCGATCGCCACGGCAAAGTGCTCTACGTCGGCAAGGCCAAGTCATTGCGATCGCGAGTGCGGGCTTATTTCCGCGAGCACGGCGACGAACGCTTCC
>JBGPMT010000249.1:0-4992 GCA_041487135.1 Binataceae bacterium (SeqCode)
ATATTCCCCTTGACACAAAGGGCCAGATGGGAGTAAGGTTAAGTCTAATCGGAGGACAAACCCCAACCAATCAAGGGTTTTTTTCATATTATGACGCATAAAGTTGTTGCTGTAGGTAATGAGTTTGAATTTGTAGGCGAAAGTGGAATCGACGAAAGGAAGCGGCTCTCGCTGACCAAAGCCCTCGCGATACTGAAGACCAAGCTGGGCGACATCGGTGACGAGGCTATCCACTTCAAAGTCTACATCAACGACGCCGGCCAGCTTCTGCTGGAGCCTGCGGTGAGTGTGCCGGTCCGCGAAATGTGGCTCTACCGAAATCCGGCGGCGCTAACAAAGGTACGCGAAGGACTGGCCCAAGCCGCAGAAGGAAAGCTGCACGACCTGGGTTCCTTCGCAAAGTATGCGGATGACGAGCTCGAGTGAAGCGAGGAGGTTCGCATATTTTCTCGATCCGTAAGCTCAGCGTGCGGCAGTGAGTCGCATCAAATTTACCGATCGCGCGAAGGCAGACCTGGAAGAGCTCGCGCGAGATGCCGGGCAGCGAAAACGCCTGAAGTCGGTGCACAAGGCCTTGGGCTTACTGGAGGTCAACCGGCGGCATCCGAGTTTACAGACTCACAAATTTCAATCTCTCAGCGGCCCGAATGGGCAAGAGGTGTTCGAAGCGTACGCGGAAAATCAAACGCCCGCCGCGTATCGGATCTTCTGGCACTATGGTCCTGGGAAAGAAGAGATAACCGTAATCGCGATCACTCCCCATCCATAAACAATGGCGCCGCAATCCACAATCACCGCCATCGCGACCGCGCCGCGAAAAGTTGGGCGATGGCTCGGGCATGAGCTCGAAGCGATGGCGCCCGCGGCGCTCTTTTTCCTGATCGGCTTCGCGCTGATCCTGCTGATGGTCAAGCTGTTCGTCGCCGAGTATGCCATCGAGTTGCGCGTGCTATCGAACGCGATCCTGGGCGCGCTGTTCGCCGCCAAGGTCTCGCTGATCCTCGATCAGCGGGACTGGGCGCGGTCGCACGGCTACCCGCGCGCCGTGGTCGTGGCCGGCAAGGTCGTCCTCTACACGGTCAGTGTGATTATCCTCGGCATCACCGAGCATCTGATCGAAGGCTACCGCGAGAGTGGATCGCTGGGCGGCGCGCTCGCGCTGTTTGATCAGCGCTTCGACGCGGGCCGCTTCTTCGCCGTCGTGCTCTGCGTCGCGATGCTGTTCGCGGTCTTCTTCGTGATGCAGGAGGTGAACCGGAGAATGGGCGCGGGCCAGATGTACGCGCTGTTCTTCGAACGCCCGCGCGCCTGAGCCTCTCAGAGAACCCACCCGCAAGCTTTCGCTGCCAACGGCATCCGTTGCCCCTCGTTCTTCGCGTACAGCACGAACTGGCCGGTGCCCATATAGAGGCTGCCGAGGCAGCCTATCACCGGCATATCGACTATCCCGGCCAGCGGCTGCGCGTAATCGGGCCTGGGCCGCCCGAAAGCGTCGAGCACCTCGATATAGCCGGAGCCGAAAATCACAAACGCGGTCGCCGGGTCGAAACGCCAGCGGCCGGCCGTGGTCACGGGCCGGCCGTGCGGATGGAGCGTCACGCTCTGCACGAAGGTGCCATCGGGCTTAAGCGTCAGGCTCTCGCTCGCGGCCGGGTAATCGGCGAGGTAGGTGCCGTAGACCGGCGACACCTCGGCCGGCTTGCATCCGATGAGCGCCGCGGCGAGCAACGTGCAGGCGAGCATCCCGCTCCGCCGCTTCATCGCGCTCCGCTCCAGCATCGCGCGACGTAGCCGCATCCGAGGCGGCGGCATTCGGCTGGGCCGGCGGGTTTTTTCAGCCACGCCGCCGGTCCGTCGCGATGCGCGCGGCAATCGAGGATCGTACGGCCGAGCGCGACGATGCCGGCGCGGAGCGCCGCCGGGCCGGGCAGAGCCAACTCACGGCGCTCGGTGCCGCCGCGAAGATAGACGATCTCGGCGCCGACCGCGCGGCCGGGATGATGCTCCAAAGTCGCCAGCGCGTAACATCGGAGCTGCGTTTCGTAATCGCCGCCGCCGGGGCGCGCATACTTGTAGTCGCGCACCACCAGCCCTCCGGCGCGCTCGATGAGGGCGTCGATCTGCCCGCGCACGAAAATCGCGGTCGCGCCGTCGGTGAGCTTCAGAAAGAACGGGATCTCGCGCCCGACGATCGCACCGTCCTCCCGATCGCGGCCCGCGGCGTAGCGCGCGAGGTCGCGTACCAGCGCCTCGCGATCCGCGCTGTTAAGCGGGGCCTCGGCGGCGAGCGAAACGACCAGCTCACCGATGGCGGGCTCGAGCCCGGCGGCGGGCGCCGCCGGGTCGAGCCGCTCCAACACGGCGTGGGCGATCGTGCCCATCGCTGTGGCCGGGCCGCCGGGCGATGCGGCGCGCGCGGCGCCGGCCGTGCCCTCGGGCAGCCGCAGCTCGTAGCGCAGGTAGAACTGCCGCGGGCAGCGCGCAAAATCGTCGAGCTGGCTTGGGCTCACGGCCAGCTCGCGCGCGGCGGGCGGGACGAAAGCGAGCCGGCGCTCCGCGGTTTCGAACAGCCTCCGCGCGGCGTCCGGGTCGGGCGGGGGCGCGCGATGAACGAGGTTTTGCGCCGCCAGCTCCTCGGCCCGCTGGAGCAGAACCTCGATCGCGTATCCGTCCGCGTCGATTCCAATCGGCTGCGCCGCCGCGCCCGACGCGGCGAACTCGCTCACCTTCGCCTGGCCGATCGCCTCGCGGACGGTCTTGGCCCAGCGCTCCTCGGTGCTGCCTTCGCTCAGAATCAGGCGGTCGCGCGCGCGCGTGATTGCCACGTATAGGATTCGCGCCGCTTCGGCGCTCTCCTCGTCGTGCAGGGTCGCGCGGTATTCATCGATAAGGAAGTTGGGCAGTGGCTCCTCGCCGGCGCCGGCCGTGTCGCGAATCAGGAGTCCGTGGGCGGGCGAGATCAGGGGCTCGAGCGCGAGCGGGGGAGGCTTGCGGCCGAGGTCGGCGACGAACACGATCGGGAACTCGAGGCCCTTGGCCTGATGAATCGTCATCAGGCGCGCTACGTCCTCGTGCTCACCGGCGATTTGGGCCTGTGGCTCGCGCGGCTCGTCGACGACGAGGCGGCGCAGATGGGCGACGAACTCGTCGAGCCCGAAGAAGCGGCGGCTCTGGAAGCCGCGCGCCATCTCCAGGAGCTTGAGTACGTTGGCCGCGCGTTGGCGTCCGTCATCGAGACCGAGCTCTACCGCTTCGAATCGCGTCAGCTCGAGCGCCCGTTCCAGGATCGCCGTAAGCGGCCTCCGCTCGCGCATCGCGCGGAGCTCGGCGAGCGTGTCGCGGGCCGCGATCACCGGCTCGCGTTCAACGCTCAGCCAATCGAACTTCTCGCCCGGGTCGTCGAACAGGGCGGAAAGCGGCGGCGCAGGACGGCCGCCCTCGCGGACGGCTTCGAGATGAAGCGCCAACTCGAGCAGGCACTGATCGGAGAGCCCGAACAGCGGCGAGCGCAGCGCGGCGGCGAGCGCGAGTGAGTCGTGCGGATTGGCGACCGCGGCGAGCAGCGCGGCCAGGTCGAGCACCTCGGGTGCGCCGTAAAAGCCGCGGCCCTTGACGGTGTAGTAGGGCACGGCGGATTCGCGCAGCGCCCGCTCGTAGATCGCGACGTTTTCGAACGAGCGCAGCAGGATTGCGATATCGCCGAAGCGCGCGGGCCGCGGCGTATCGACCCCGGGGTCGGTGAGCATCTCGCCGCCCGCGACCAGCGCGACGATACGCGCGGCGATCGCGCGGGCCTCGATCGCGCGGCGATCGTCGGCGCCTCTCGGGCGCGGTGCGACGATAAGTTCGAGCGCGGGGCGGCTCTGGGGCTCGCCGCGCTGATGGACCAGGCGATGGGCCTCCGACCATGCGACCCAGTAGGGCGCGAGCGGCCCCCGGCGCGAGTCCATCGCGCACGCCGCGACCAGGTTGACGAACTCGACGATCGGCCTGACCGAGCGGCGATTGTGCTGGAGCGGCGTCGAGGCGGGTGCCGGGTCGCGGGTACGGTTGAAGACTGCGACGTCGGCGCCACGAAAACGATAGATCGACTGCTTCTCGTCGCCCACGATGAAGAGCTCCGGCCCGGGCCCGCCGCCCTCGGCAAGGAGCGCGACGATCTCATCCTGGATCGGATCGACATCCTGATATTCGTCGACCAGCAGGGCGGAGAGCTCGGCGCGGTAGCGGCCGGCGACGGCGGAGTTGGCGCGCAACAGGTTGCGGCATCGCACCAGCAAGTCGTCGAAGGTAGCGACGTTCTCATCGCGCCGGTGCGCTTCGAGATGGCCGGCGATTTCAGAAATCAGCGCGGCGGTCTCGCGCGTCACGCCGGCCGCCCGCCCGCTACCGTACGCGGCGCGAACCTGGTCGATCGCTCCGGGCCGATCGTTGGTTCCGGCGATCGCCTGGACGGTTTCCTTTATGATCCTGTTCCGTGCGTCGGGAAGCAGCTCGGCAAGCACGTCGAGCACCGCGAATTGATCGAAGTCCGATTCGGCGCGGAGTTCCGCGATCGCCAGTCGCGGCTCCGGCCATGAGGCCCGCAGCTCGCGCAATTTCTGGCCTGCCGCACCGGAAATTTCCGGGGTCTGCGTGAGCCGGTCCACCAGCTCGATCACGATCGCCGCGTGCCGCGGGAGCTCCGCGCCGAGCTGGCCGAGCCGGGCGGCGGTGGCGGCGCCCGCTTGGGTCAGCCAGGCGGGCGGATGGCCGAGGCGCTCGAGTTCGCGCACCAGGCGTATCGCGATCGGCAGCGCGCCCTCGCGCCGGGCCGTGCCGGAGAGGCCGCGCGCGCGGACCAGACGCCGAGCGGCGGAATTTCCCCGGCGCACGCAGTCGACCAGCATGGCGCGGCATTCCTGTTCGATAAAGGTTGCGCTCTCGAGCTCGTCGAGAATCTCGAAGCCGGGGTTGAGGCCGGCCTCGAGCGGGTACTCGCGCAGAATCCGG
>JBGPMT010000250.1:0-4946 GCA_041487135.1 Binataceae bacterium (SeqCode)
CCCTGGATCGGATCCGCCGGCTGCGTGGCATCCGGTACTTTCTGCTCCGGCCTGGAAAAGAGATTGCCGAGGCCGGCCGCGAGCAGCGGACGGGCGCCGGCCGCCGTCCAGAACGCAACCAGGCTCAAGGCGAAAAGCAGATGTGCTCGCGGGCGGCCTCCAAGCGATGAGGCCGAAGCACTCCGGGCTATGCTGATGCGCACTGTTATTCCCCCACCCACTCTGATGCGGGGAATTTAACAGACCGCGACGCGTTCGGTCATCCGCATCCTGCCCACCAGGGAGGCCAGCTCCGCACGCATCAGCTCGACGGGCAGCCGGCCGCGATCGCCATGGCCGGGCAGCACCCATTCGAACTTCTCATCCAGCAGCCTGCCCATCGAGGCCGTCTGCTCGGGCCACGAGTACCAGCAGACGCTGCGCGAGGCGCCGAGCGTGCCGGCCTCCGGCTCCCACCATAGATGGTCGCCCGTGAACAGGAATCGATCGCCGAACAGCAACACGCAATGGCCGCGGGTATGGCCGGGCGTCGGGATGATCTTGAATTCCGCCTCGATGCTCACCGGGCTGGTCCCGTCGATCACCATCTCCGCATCGCGCTGCGCGCGCGAATCGGCGCGATGGATTATGCGCGTGGCGCCGAATTGCCGGGCGTACAGGGCGGCATCGGCGACGTCGTCCTGATGGGTGAGGAAGATGTAGCGGATACCGCCCATCTCGCTCAGGCGGCGCACCAGGTAGGGGAGGAACTTGGGAGAATCGACTAGCCAGTTGCCATCCGGATGCTGGACGAAATAACTGTTGCCGCCGAAGCTCTTGCGGGAATTGAAACCGCAGTAATAGACCGGGCCCTCGATCAGAAGCGGAAAATCCCGCATCACGATCTTCGCCTGGTTGGGATTAAGCGTTCCGATCGCGCCGACCGGGCACGCCAGCAGAGCCCGGGACGCCATCCGGACTTCGTCGGCGGTTTGCGGCTGCCGGCGAACGGGGAAGAATTCTCCATTCGCGGCGAAGATTCCGGGAGCGAGCTGGCCGCAGGTCTCGCAATCGATACAGGTGCGGTCGACGAAGAATTCGCCCTCGGCGCTCAGCGGCACTTTTTTCCTGGGATTGGCCATGCCACGACCCGGTGGGAATCCAGTCTAAGCCGCCGCGCCGGTCACGAGCATCTCCGGATGACTATTTGCTGGTCTTGAGCCATCGATCGGCGGCCTGGTAGAGCGGCTGCACGAGCTCCGGACGGTCGTCGCCGGGCAGTTCCGAATTGACCTTGTAGCCCCCGAGCGCCAACGTGTAGCTCAGAAACCGATACGACGGCCGCATCCCGCCGAGCTTGTTAGCATCGATCGCGAGCCGCTCCGATGGATTCACTGGCGCGATCACGTCGCGGTCGTAAATCGCTTCGAAGGTCGAGAGTCGCCAGCCGCCTGCCGTCCGCATCACCCGCGACAGAAAGCGGCAGTACCCGATCAGGTCGTATTCGACGCCTTCGAGTTTGCCGCGGATATGGATCTGCCCGAGGCTCTCGGCGAGCGCGCGGTCGCCCTCGATGCGCAGATACGTGGGCAGGATCACGTGCCGGCTACGGGTGCCTCGGCCGTGCATCTTGCGCGACCCTTCGACGAACTCGGGCGCGCTACCCTCGAACCAGGTGACCCGCACCAGCGACGGCTCGGTGTAGGCGGCGAGCAGCCGGTCCCATTCGCACTGATCGCGCCAGAAGCGCTCGAGACGCACCAGATCGAAGATCGCGTCGCGGTCGAGCACTTCCCGAAGCGCTTTCTGATCGGACGACGATAGGTCGCTCATGGATAACCTCCCGTGACGCGCCGTCAGGCGACGCGCAGCACGATTTTTCCGAAGTGTTCGCTGCGCTGCATTATCCGATGGGCCTCGGCGGCCTCGGCGATAGGCAGCGCGCGATAGATCGGCGGACGAATCCGCCCCGCTTCCAGAGCCGGTCCGAACTGTCTCAGGAAACTCGAGATGATCGCCGCCTTCTCCTCGAGCGGACGGCTGCGCAGCGTCGAGCCGATGATCCTCAGATGGTTGCGCTGCACCTTCGCCAGATCGATTTCGCCGCGCGCGCCCTTCATCAGGCTCACCAGGATGAGCCGTCCGCCGCGCACCAGCGAATCGAGATTCTGTTCGAGGTAGGGGATGCCGACGATGTCGAGAATCACCTCGACGCCGCGCCCGCCGGTCGCCTCCCTGACCTTGGGCGCGAACGGGCCGGCGTTGTAGTTGATCGCTACATCGGCGCCGAGCTTGAGACACTGCGCGCATTTTTCGTCCGAGCCGGCGGTGACGATCGAACGGGCGCCCGCCTCGCGCACCATCTGGATCGCCGCCGTGCCGACTCCGCTGCCGCCGCCATGCACCAGCGCGGCGCCGCCCCTGGGCAACTCGCCGATCATGAAGAGGTTGAGAAAGGCTGTCAGGTAGACCTCCGGGATAGCGCCCGCCTCCTCGTCGCTGAGCGTTCTGGGCACCTGAATCGCCGAGCCGAAATGGACGGTAGCCTTCTCGGCATAGCCGCCGCCCGGTATCAGCGCCATCGCGCGATCACCCACCCGCCATCCCTTGACGCTGGCGCCGACCTCCGCGACTTCGCCGGCGCATTCCAGGCCCAGGATTTCCGAGGCTCCAGGCGGTGGCGGATAACGCCCCTCGCGCTGCATCAGATCGGCGCGGTTGATGCCGGCAGCCTTCACCTTGATCAGCAACTGGTCCGGGCCGGGACGAGGATCGGGAGCTTCGCCGAATTTCAGCACCGACTCGTCGCCGGGCCGGTCGAAGATGATCGCTTTCATGGTCCTAAGCTTGTTCCATAACCGGGACCGAGAGAGAAGCGGGCTGGCTTGCGCTCCCGGGGGCGTACCGCGATGATCGCGGCGCATCATGCGGCACCATCAGCGGCCAAAACCCGCCCTGTTCGAGGCGCCCGGCGAGAAGGCCGAATGGGTGCGCCGGATGTTCGCGCGAATCGTGCCGGGCTACGATCGCGTGAACAGCGTGATGACCCTCGGGATGGACAGGAGCTGGCGGCGCGCGACCGTCGCGGCGGTCGAACCTGCGGGTACGCTGGCGCTCGACGTCGCGACCGGCACGGGAGAACTCGCGATCGAATTGATCCGCCAGGGCGCGCGCTCGGTGGTCGGCGTCGATTTCGTCATCGAGATGATCGCCGCCGGCCGCGAGAAGACGGCGCGGACCGGGACCGCTGGCCGGGTAGGATTTACCGCCGGCGACGCGCTCGCGCTGCCGTTTGGCGACGATACTTTCGGCACGCTGGTCAACGGTTTTCTGCTGAGAAACCTGGTTGACCTCCCGGGTTCGTTGCGAGAATTCCATCGCGTTCTGAAGCCCGGCGGCCGCATCGCCTGTCTCGACGTCACCCATCCGCCGGGCGCGCTGCGTCCCCTGAGCCTGGCCTATTTCAACCGAATCGTGCCGTTGATCGGGGGAACGCTGAGCGGCGACTTCGCCGCCTACCGTTATCTGCCGCGCTCGCTGGGCGAGCTGCCCGATGCCAAGCGGCTGGCCCGGATGATGTCCGAGGCCGGTTTCTCGGCGGTTGGCTACCGGCTGTTCAACTTCGGGCTGATCGCGATTCATACCGGGCGAAAATAATCGTCCACCGCCGCCCCGGCATCGCTATTTTCCCCGCCTTCATGCGTACTGGTAGTATGAGCCACGGATGGCCTTCAAGCGTTCCTTATCCCGCGCCGCCCGGGTCGTCGCGATAGCGGCGATCGCGATCGTCCCCGGATGCCGCGGCGGCGCCGATGAGCAGGCGAAATTCACCAAGCCGGTAGTGCCGGTGATCGTCACGCAGGTCGAGCAGAAGACCGTCCCCTACCAGGTCCATGCGATCGGCACGGTCGAAGCCTACTCAACCGTCTCGGTCAAGGCGCGCATCGACGGACGGCTCGACCAGGTGCATTTCAAACAGGGCGACGAGGTGAGGCAGGGCCAGTTGTTGTTCACGATCGATCCGAGGCCCTTTCAGGCCGCGCTCGAGCAGGTCCAGGCGCAAATGGCCCGCGACCGCGCCCAGATGATCCAGGCGAACACCGACGAGCGCCGCTACGCCTACCTCCTGAAGCAGGAGGTTGGCTCGCAGGCGCAGTACGATCAGGCGCATGCGAGCGCCGCGGCGATGCGGGCGACGGTCGCGGCCGGCCAGGCGATGGTCACGACCGCCCGGCTAAATCTCTCTTACACTACGATCTATTCGCCGCTGGACGGCCGCACCGGCGACCTGAAGCTCCACCCGGGCAACCTGGTCAAAGCCAACGACGCTTCGGGTATCATGGTGGTTATCAACCAGGTCAGGCCGATCTATGTCGACTTCTCGCTGCCCGAGAAGGAGCTGGCCGTGGTCCGGAGATCCATGACCGAGCATCAGCTCCAGGTCACCGCCGCAGCACCCAACCAGGAGCAGGAACCCGCGCGCGGCATCCTGAGCTTCGTCGACAACTCGGTGGACGCGAGCACCGGGATGATCGCGCTCAAGGGCCTTTTCCCGAACGACGACGAACGGCTATGGCCGGGCGAATTCGCCGACGTATGGCTGACGCTCGGCGAGCATCCCGAGGCCCTGGTCGTGCCCGCCCAGGCGGTCCAGACCGGGCAGATGGGTCCGTACGTTTACGTCGTCGACGGCCAGATGACGGCGGAGACCCGGCCGGTGGTCGTCGGTGATACGATTAACGGAGAGGTGATTATCGAACGGGGGCTCCGCAGGGGCGAGACCGTCGTGACCGACGGCCAGTTGCGGCTGATGCCCGGGGCCAAGGTCCGCATCAAGAGTTCGCTGGCGAACGCAAAGGCTGCCGCCTCGTGAGCCTTTTCGATCCATGAGTATCTCCGACCTCTTCATCCGCCGCCCGGTGATGACCACCCTGGTCTCGCTGGCGATCGTCGCCTTCGGCCTTATC
>JBGPMT010000251.1:0-4844 GCA_041487135.1 Binataceae bacterium (SeqCode)
CGGCCAGTTTGCGCGCCTGAGCGCGCCGATCCCGAAGGAGGTGCAGCTCGGCTATCACGCCTGCTACGGCACGCTCGGCGGATGGCCGACGGTGCAGGCCACGACGCTCGCCAACGAGGTCAGGTTCTTGAGCGAGGCAGTCGCGCGCTCGAAACGGCGGGTCGATTTCGTGCATCTGCCGATGATGAACCGCGCGGACGCCGAATATTCAGCGGCGCTGAAGGATCTGAAAGTCGGCGACGCGGAAATCTACCTGGGCCTCATCCACAATATGGAGAGCTTCCGAGATCGGCTCGCCGTGGCGCGCAACTATCTCAAGGATTTCAAGATCGCGGCGCCTTGCGGCTTCGGCCGCATCACGCCCGCGCAGGCGCAGCAGGTGCTGAAGGAGCATCAGCAGGCCCTGGAGATTTTCGAGCAGGGCTGAACGAAAACAATCGGGACCCTTCGCTTCGCGCGCGGCTGACAAGCAGGGTGTCATTCTGAGCGAAGTCGGCGCAGCGAAGAATCCCGGATCGATCTTTCAGAGAAAGGGAGCTACCGCTCCGGGATTCCTCGGCGCGCTCGCGATGCTGGCGCTTCCCTCGGAATGACAAGCGAAGACCGAACGCCCTATCCTACCGGCGGGCGATGGTCGCGCCAGGGGCGGGCCTCCTCGAACGCCGCGGCGATCGAGAGCAGGCCGATCTCGTCGTTCTGCCCGGCCACGATCTGAAGCCCGATCGGCAGGCCCTTGCGGGTGAATCCGTTGGGGAGCGAGATTGCCGGCTGACCGGTCGAATTGAACGGCGAGGTGAAAATCAGCCAGCCCATCAGCTCCTCGGTGTAGCGCTCTGGCGCGGTCGGCATCTTGCCGAGCTCGGTGGGCGTGCAGGCGAGCGTCGGGGTCAAGAGTGCGTCGTAGGGCGCGAGCCGCTGGACGATCTCGCGCGAGACGTTATGCAGGGTGCGCACCGAGCGGACATAATCCGCCGCGCTCACCTTGAGGCCGCGCTCGTAAAGCTTGCGCACGATCGGATCGATTTTTTCGGGGTCTTCAACCGCATAACCCGAGACTCCCGCACAAATCACGGTCGATACCGAATCGCCCAGCATCGCGATCGGGTCCATCCTGAGCGGCTCGACCGTATGGCCCATGGCGCGGAACGCCTCGCAGGCGGAATCGAAGGCACTGCGCACTTCGGCGTCGACCGGAGCCACCGCGCTCTCGGCGATGGCGGCGAGCTTGAGCCGGACCGGCCGGCGATCGATCGCGCGGACGAACGGATGAGCGGGCGGCGGGGCCCAGTAGGGATCGCCGACCACCGGACCGGCCATCACGTCGAGCATCAGGGCGACGTCGCGCACCGTGCGCGCGATCGGGCAGTTGGAGGAGAGCCCGTGCCAGGCCTCGCCTTGCATCGGCGCCTGGGTGATACGGCCGCGCGCCGGCTTGAGGCCGACCAGCCCGCAGCACGACGCCGGCATCCGAATCGACCCGCCGCCGTCGGTGCCGGCCGCGATGGGCGCCATCCCGGATGCGACGCTCACGGCCGAGCCGCCGCTGGAGCCGCCGCCAGTATAGGCGGGATTCCATGGGTTGCGCGCGGGAGGATGGAGCCCGCCCTCGGTGGTCGGACGGCCGCCGAACTCGGGCATCGTGGTCTTGCCGAGCAGGATACCGCCGGCCTCGCGCAGCCGGACCGCGATCTCGGCATCAGCGGGCGCCATGAAATTTTCATAATTCTTCGAGCCGAAGGTGGTCGGGAAATCCTTGGTCCAGGTCATGTCCTTGAGCGAGTAGGGCACGCCCTAGAGCGGCATTGCGGCGCGCTCGGCGGCCGGCAGCTTCTCATGGCGCTCGGCGTCGGCGATCGCGCGCTCGGCGGTCACGAGCCAGAAGGCCCCGAGCCGGGGATTAAGGTCAGTCACGCGCTTGAGGAAAAACTCGGCGATCTCGCGCGGGCGCAGCTCGCCCTTCCTGGCCATTTCGCGCAGCTTCCATCCCTCGATATACGGGTCGAGCATCGTGATCATCTCCCTTCGGCGGCACGCAGGTTCGATCAAGGATCGCGCGAAGACTGCGGAGTTATTAGCGCAATTTGTTCGTACAGCCCAGCCGGATGAATTCGAGGCTCGGGCAGGGTACCATCCTTAAATAGCTCGACCGGGGATGATTCATGACGGATAGGGCCGCATCAGGCCGGGTTGCCAGTTCGCTGCTGCTCATGACGGGCGCGTTCGGATGACGGTGCGCGGAACTTTTCTCTGGCTTCACGTTGCCTTCGGCGCGCTCTGGATCGGCGCGGCAATTTGCTTCGTCCTGGCGGCCGCCGTGCTGGATTCGGAGAGCGGCGAGCGGCACGAGTTCGCGGTACGGGCGGCGCCGGCGGTCAACCGTATCAGCCTGGCGGCGGCGATAATCGTGATTACGACTGGGCTCAGCAATATCTGGCTGGCCGGGCGTCTCACGGATTTCCGTTTTCGACCCGAGTTCGTCCGCCTGCTCGAAGGCAAGGTCCTGCTCTATGCCATGATGGTAATCGCGCTGTACGCGTCGTTTCGGGCCGCATCGAACCTGAGCGGCGCGCATCGCGAAGGCCGGGCGCGCGCGGTCGCCGCTGAGACCGGCCGGCTCACGCGCTTCCACTTCGTGACGGCGCTCAGCGGCGCGGTCGCTCTGGCGCTCGGCTTGTGGCTGGCAGGCACCTGAAAGTCCGCCGGAGGGCATTTTGCGATGGAGCGTCCACCGGAAATTAGAATCGGCGAGCACCGCATCGTCTTCCTGACCGACGGCTTCTGGCGCAACGATGGCGGATGCATGTTTGGCGTCGTGCCGCGCGAACTGTGGAAGAAGAATCATCCGCCCGACGAACTCAACCGCATCCGGCTGAACCTGACCTGTCCGCTGATCATCCGGGGAGCGGACGCGATCCTGGTCGACACCGGGATCGGCAACCGGCTGAGTGCTCCGGAACGCAGAATTTTCGACCATGGCGAGGGCTGGATGCTCGACGGGCTGCGCGCGATTGGGATGGAGCCCGGAGACATCACAGCGGTCGTGCTGTCGCATCTCCATTTCGACCACTGCGGCGGAATCGTCCGGCGGCGGGAGTCGGGCAGGCTCGAAGCGGCCTTCCCGAGCGCCCGGCTCTTCATCCAGAAGGGCGAGCTCGCGGTCGCGCAGGGCTCAAAAAACGAGCGCTTGCGCGCCGCCTATCGTCATATCGAAGAATGTCTCGCACCGAACATCAAATCTATCGAGGCGATCGATGGTGACTTGGCCGTGACTCCGCAGGTCACGGCACGGGTCACGGGCGGCCATACCAGGGATCACCAGGTGGTCGTGGTTCGCGAGGGGCCCGAATGTTTCGCTCATCTGGCGGATATCGTGCCCACACGGTCGCACCTTGGAGGGCCGTGGAACCAAGCCTACGACCTCGACGCGATCACGACCATGGAGCGCAAAGCGGAGTACCTGGCGGATGCGGTGCGTGAGCGATGGTGGGTATCGTTCGCGCACGACGACCGGGTCTATGCGGCCCGGATCGTGCTGGAGAGTGGGAAGCTCAGGATCGGCGACGCGGTCATGGCTCGGGAGCAGGTTTGAGGAACGACTCGTTCAGACTTATTCGCAAGCCCACTTACACCATGAATCTTCATGGCGCCTGTGTATAAACTTATGTATTCCGGTCGAGCAGCTAATTTCGCGAGAAGTTGCATTGATTGACTGTAACAGTTTCCGTTATACTGAAGTCAGGCATGTCGCTCCAAAACAGCACAGGCCTGCCTGCCACGAAACCCAAAGCACACAAAATAAAATTCCGACCCGACCAAGGAGTCAGGCTGATGGAAGGGAACGATTTCGCACGAGTGATTCAGGAAGACCGGGCCGCTCGTCAATCGAAGCAGTGGCAGGGAACGCTGCTCGAATACCTGGAACTGGTCAAGGCTGACCCGATCGTTTCCAAACTCTCCCACGCCCGCATCTACGATCTCATAATCGCGGCCGGCACGGGCGAAATTCAGAACACCGACGATCCGCGCACCAAACGGCTGTACAAGGACGAGCCGGTCAAGGTTTATACTTTCTTCTCCGACGAGTTTTTCGGCATCGAGCGCACCATCGCGCAGATCGTGCGCTACTTCCATTCCGCCTCGCTCAAGGGCGAAGAGAGCCGCCAGGTGCTGTACCTGATGGGTCCGGTCGGATCGGGCAAGAGCTCGCTGGTCGAGCGGATTCAGCGCGGGCTGGAACAGGCCGGGACCATCTACACCATCCAGAGCTGCCCGATGCACGAGGAGGCGCTCCATCTGATACCGCGCCATCTGCGCCGCGAGTTCGAGAAGATGCTGGGCGTGCATATTGAGGGCGACCTGTGCCCGGTATGCCGCTATCGGCTCAAGGTCGAGTTCAATCAGCGCTACGAGGAGTTCCCGGTCGAGACCCGCAGCTTCTCCAAGCGCAACCGGATAGGGATCGGCGTGGTGCCGCCGGTCGATCCCAACAACCAGGATACTTCGGTGCTGATTGGATCGGAGGATATCTCGAAGCTCGACCAGTATTCGGAGGGCGACCCGCGGGTGCTCGAGCTCAACGGCGCGCTCAACGTCGGCAACCGCGGCATGGTCGAGTTCATCGAGGTGTTCAAGAACGAGACCGAGTACCTGCACGCGATGATCACCGCCACGCAGGAGAAGGTGATCCCGGCGCCCGGGCGCCACGGGATGGTCTACGTCGACACCACGATCGTCGCCCACTCGAACGAGGCCGAGTGGCAGAAGTTCCGCGCCGACCACACCAACGAGGCGATCCTCGATCGTATCGTGGTGGTGCGCGTCCCTTACAACCTCCGCCTGTCCGA
>JBGPMT010000252.1:0-4832 GCA_041487135.1 Binataceae bacterium (SeqCode)
AAATCCGATTCCCGCCCAGCGCAAATTACCCAGTACGATCCCAGCCGCCAACTCACCGAGAACTGCAGGTTGGCCCAGGCGGACCGAGGTTTCACCTCCGAGCCGGGCAGCCAGCAAGATGATCACAAGCCACAGGGCAAGGGATGCGATCGATTCAGTCTGCATGGTCACGGCGGGGTCTGATTTACAGGTCGGGCGGCACTTACTCAAGCTCGTACAACCAGGTTGGACGGGTCAAAAGGGAATACTCGAATTGCCGAACTGAAGTGAATCCTGCTGGAAGCTACGTGATGACCGCGCCGGAAATTTGTTCAGCCGCGGAAGGGTCGGCGACGAAGATGGCGCTAATGATCGAGGCGAGGCTGTTGCGAATTCAACTACTGTGGAGGCTCAATGACGAAAGGTCCGGTGCCCCGTAAAGAATACAATAGGTAGCAAACCCAACCATCGCTGCAGCGAGCACAGCATATGCGGTAAATGAAAATATTGTATATGCATCCCAGCTTATGGGTACCCCGCTTTGAGGGCCGTGTTGCACCGGCTTCGTCGGGTCTACGCGCTTTTCCATGACACCGCTTTACGCACGAGCGGGAATTCCCGAATTTTGAAGTTTAGTCACTCAGTCACGTTGACTTCAAGCAAAAAATTGTAACAAATCGACGCTTTGGTGGTCAAATCTCTGGCGCCCTAAATAAAGTAAACCCCTAAACCGGGATTCCCATTTTGAATCCCGGTTCAGACTCGCACCAACTCCAAGCGGTTTGCAAACGCGAAGTTCGCGGCTGGTTTTGAGTCCAAAGTGCAACAGGTAGCGCGCGACGGTGATGTCGTTGTGCGGGTCTTGTGCCTCAGTGCCTCCGTCAACGACCGCCTTGCCGCCCTTGATCGCGATCGCGCGCCCGCCGCTCCCTCCCCCGAAATTTGTGATGACCTTGCCGCCAGGGGGGCCGGCGTCTCCAGTTCAAGCTCAATGCGCAGGACATTTGCGCTTTGCAGGTTCCATACGCTAGGTAGTCGGGCGACGGAGCGACATCCAGCGGCTGCGAGGAGCTATGGCGATTGAGGTGACCTACCTTGGCGACCGGGGACCCACCGTAGTGCTGGTCCATGGCAGCCTCAATGACGGCTCGGTTGCATTCCAGGCCCAGGCCCCGCTCGCCGAGCGCTGGCGGCTGGTCATTCCGAATCGCCGCGGATACGGCAAGAACCCGCCGATCGAGCGGGTCGATGTCGATGCGGATGCGCGCGACATGGTCGAGCTGCTGGGCAGCGGAGCCCATCTGGTCGGGACTTCGATGGGTGGAATCGTCGCCGGCCGGGCGGCCGCGCTGGCGCCCGACCGGGTGCTCTCCCTGACCCTGATCGAACCGCCCGCATTCCTGAACGCGAGCGAGGTGCCGGCGGTGGCGGAAACCGCCGCGGCGATGAAACGCCATTGGGAAGTCGCCGACAAGAGAGACGCCGGCGTTTTCATTCAAGGCTTTCTCAAGGCGCTCGGTATCCAGATGCCGGTGCCCTCGCCCCTGCCGCCGCACGTGCTCACCGCCGCGCGCAACCTGATGACCGAAGTGCCGTGGCAGATGTCCATTCCGACGGCTGAGATTGACAAGGCACCCTATCGCAAGGCGGTCGTCTCCGGCACCTCCTGCGCGGCGCTTGAAGCGATCTGCGATCGGCTGGGCGAGCAGACCCATGCCGTGCGGCGGGTCTTCCCGAACGCGGGTCACGCGGTCCAGCGAATCGGGGAGCCCTTCAACGCCTTCCTCGAACCCTTCCTGCTCGATGCGGTCCGATGACAGCTAATAGCGAACGGCGGCAGCGTTGCCGAAAACCCCGGGGAACGGAGATCCAGCTATGGCACTGACGGTCGAAGACAAACTGGCAATTCACGAAACACTTACGCAGCTCTACATTGAATTGGATGGGCATCGTCCAGACGGGTTTGCCTCGTTCTTCACCGCCGACGGCGTCTTCCACGCCTACGGCGAGTTCAAGGGCCGCGAGGCGATCGCCGGCTTCATCAAGGAGCACATCCGCAAAGGGAACGAGGATCACGCGCGCCATCTGCTGACCAACTTCGATGTGCGCGAGACAGGGGGCGCAACCGTCATCCGCGGCTACGTCACGAAACTCAAGCTCGAGCCGGCGCCTATCACGATCATTGCCTATGCCGGACTGCAGGCGAGAGTGACCAAAGACGGCGCCAACTGGCGTATCAGCCGGCTTGAATTGTCGATTACCCATACGCCGTCTTGACCAGCGCCTCGACGTTCCTGCTCTGCCCGTCTCTATGCGGCCGGCAGGCAATGGTGCGATAGTGAGTTTTGCAGCGATCGCTTTTGTGAGGAACCGCAGATGATCGATCCGAGTTCACTGGTCAAGGTCGAAGAAGGCCTGCAGAGCCGGAGAATTTTTTTCGACCCCGAGGTCTACGAGCTCGAGTTGGAGCGAATCTTTGGCCGCTGTTGGCTGTTTCTTGGTCATGAATCGCAGATTCCCGCACCCGGAGACTTCGTGTCCGCCTACATGGGTGAAGACGCGGTGCTGGTGGTCCGGCAGCCCGACGGCGGCATCAAGGCGATGCTCAATACTTGCTCCCATCGCGGCAACCGCGTCTGCTTCGCCGACTCCGGCAACGCCAAGGCCTTCACCTGCAACTATCATGGCTGGAGCTACGCCCCCGACGGCTCGCTGACGTTCGTGCCGCTCGAGAAGGAGTGCTATGGCGACCGGCTGGACAAACCGACGCTGGGCTTGAACCAGGTTCCGCACGTCGACAGCTACAAGGGGCTGATTTTCGGAAATTTCGATCCCCAGGCGCCGCCGCTTCGCGACTATCTGGGCGAGATGGCCTGGTATCTCGACGTCATCGTCGACGCCACTCCAGCCGGTACCGAGTTCCTCGGGCCGCCGATGAAAAACCGGATCAAGTGCAACTGGAAGCTGCCGTCGGAAAACTTCTGCGGCGACGCCTATCACGTCGGATGGACTCACGCCGGCGCAATGAAGGCGCGCGCCAGCTTCTCGATCGCCGGCATCACGTCCGGCAACGCCGAGATCGACATCGCACAGGGCCTGCAGGTCACGATGTCGCGGGGTCATGGCTTCGGCTGGGGGACCGACGGCAAATCGGGGTTCGCGCTCTATGACGATCCCCGGCCGGCGCTCGAGTACCTGGAAAAGACGCGCTCGCGCGTAATCGATCGGCTCGGCGAATGGCGCGGCGGAAAGTTCTACGGCTCGAATCTCAACGCCAACATCTTTCCCAACTTCTCCTTCCTCGGCTGCGGCATCAACAGCTTCAGGGTCTGGCTCCCCAAGGGCCCCGACGAGATCGAGGTATGGATCTGGGTGCTGGTCGAGAAGGATATGCCGCAGCAACTGAAGGATATGATCCGGACGGAAAGCCCGCGGCTGTTCGGCCTGGCCGGAATTTTCGAGCCTGACGATGCCGAGAACTTCGAGGCCGCAACCCGCCTCAGCCGCGGCTACCACACCCGGCAGCGCTACGTCCGGACCGATATGGGAATCGGCAGCGAAGGACGGCATCCCGAGCTGCCCGGAATCGTCAGCCAGGGAATCATCGGCGAGGCGCCGCAGCGCGGCTTCTACCGGTTCTGGCATGCGCTGATGTGCGCCGGAAGCTGGTCCGAGATCGCCGCAGGATAAGCCGAAGGATATCGATCATGCCTAACGCACTGGGCGCGCCGGTTTCGCGCGACGTATTTCGTGAAATCGAGCAGTTCCTCTACCGCGAGGCGCGCTGCCTTGACGAGGAGCGTTATCGCGACTGGCTCGACATGCTCACGGCCGACATCCACTACTGGATGCCGCTCAACGAGAATCGCTTCCGGCGCGATCGGCGCCCCGAGATCGGCGAGCACGACGTCGCGATCTACAACGAGCGTCGGCGCGACCTCGAGATGCGGGTCGCCCGTTTCGAGTCGCGGCTGGTCTGGATCGAGGATCCCCCCAACCGCACCCGCCACCTCACAACGAATATCGAGGCCAACTGGATCGAGCCGCCGACCGAGGCCGAGGTGCTCTCGAATTTCATGGTCTACCGCAACCGGCGCGAGAGCGATTCAGCCACCCTGGCCGGCAACCGCGTCGATCGCCTGCGCAACGTCGACGGCCAATGGAAGCTCTTTTGGCGCAAGATCGTGCTCGCGCAGAACGTCGTGCTCGACAAGAATCTCGGCGTCTTCCTCTAAATCCAGGCCGGCCGGGTCACCGCGTTCAGCCGGGGAATGACTTCGGCGCCGATAAGCGCGATCATCCGCAGGACCTCGCCCTGATCCATCGCCGGCCACAGCACCCGCAGTCCGACGTGGGTGAAGCCGAGTTCCGCATAGGCGGCGAGCCGTGCGACGCAATGGCCGGGGTCGCCGACGATAAAGGTGTCCTCGAGCAGCTTGTCGAGGCCCTCTCCGAGCCGTTCGGAGGTTCCCGGGAATCCGTGCTCCGCGTAGGCGCCGTACTTCGCTTCGATTCCGCGGCGCGCGCTTTTTATCGCTTCGTCCTGACTGGATGCGACGTAAAACTCCCTGAGCAGGGGCTGATCCGGGCCCGCCCGATGGCCGTGCGCGGCCAAATGTTCGCGCCATAGCCCAAGCTGCGCGCGGATTTTCTCGCGCGACTGCAAGCCGGAAGGAATGAACGGATAACCGAGCCGTCCAGCGCGCTTGACCGCGGCGTCGGTCATCCCGGCGATCCAGATTCGCGGGAAAGGCTGCTGGAAGCAGCGCGCCGTGGGGCGCGCCCCGGTGACCCGGTAGAAGCGGCCGTGATGAGTGACCTCGTCTTCGGTCCACAGGCGCTTCATCAGATGC
>JBGPMT010000253.1:0-4830 GCA_041487135.1 Binataceae bacterium (SeqCode)
GAGATCGGCTTTCTCGGTGCGCTCGAACCGAAGCTGGTCTTCGCTACCGGTGTCTATCTGCTCGCGCTGCGGCCGCCGGCGGCGGTCGCCAAGATGGTGGCGACGGTCGATCGGCTGCTCGGCGCCGGGCGCTTTATCTTCGGGGTCGGCGTGGGCGGCGAGTTCCCGCGCGAATGGCAGGCGTGCGGCGTGCCGGTCGGCGAGCGCGGCGCGCGCACCAACGAAGCGCTCGAAATAATCAAACGGCTGTGGAGCGAATCGCGCGTCACCCATCACGGGCGCCACTACAGCTTCGAGGACGTCTCGATCGATCCGCGGCCAGCCACCAACGGCGGGCCGCCGATCTGGATCGGCGGGCGGGCCGAGCCGGCGCAGCGGCGCGCCGCGCGGCTGGGTGACGGATGGATTCCGTACGTGATCACGGCCAAACGCTATGCCGAGGGGCTCGACTTCATCGGGCGCGAGGCCGCGCGCGCTGGCCGCCGGCTCGAGCGCTTCGGCACCGGCGTCTTCCTGTTCTGCGCACTCGCCGAAAATTATGAACGGGCCCACCAACTGGCGAGTGCGAGTCTCAGCCGCCGCTATGCGATGGACTTCAGCGAGGCGGCGCGCCGCTACGGCGCGCTCGGCACGCCCGCCGAGGTCGCCGCCAAAATAGCCGAGTACGTCGAGGCCGGGGCGCGCGACTTCGTGCTCGACGCCGCGGTCGACGGCGCGCGCGAAGCGCAGCTCGAGCGCCTCGCCCGCGAAGTGATCCCGCTGCTGCGCGCGAAGTCCTGAGCTAGACGAGTTCCATCGGATGGTTGCCGGCCGGCGCGACCCGGCCGACGATCTCGGCCTCGAGGTTGCCGGCGGCCTGCAGATCGGCGAGCAGCGCCATCGCTTCGCTTTGCGGCAGCGCGATCAGCAGCCCGCCTGAGGTCTGCGGATCGAAGGCGATTTCGACCATCGCGTCGATCACATCGTCGGCGACGCGCAGGCGCGGACCGTAGAACTCGCGGTTGCGCTGGCCGCCGCCCGGGATCATGCCGGCCGCCACCGCGTCGAGCGCGCCCGGCAACAACGGCAGGTCGGATTCCTCGATCACCAGCGTCACGCCGCTGCCCTCGGCCATCTGCATCGCATGGCCGATCAGGCCAAACCCGGTGATATCGGTCGCGGCATGGACCTCGTAGCGCAGCATCGCGGCGGCGGAGCCGGCGTTGAGCGCGGCCATGCTTTTGACGGCCGCGGCATAATGCTCGTCGGCGAGCCGCGCGCGCTTGAACGCCGTCATCAGGACGCCGGTGCCGAGCGGCTTGGTAAGGATCAGCGCATCGCCCGGCCGCGCGCCGACGTTGCGCACGATACGCCGCGGATCGATCACGCCCGTCACCGCCATCCCGTACTTCACCTCGTCATCGGCGACGCTGTGGCCGCCGACAATCACCACGCCCGCCTCGCGCGCCTTCTCGGCGCCGCCGCGCAGAATCTCGCCGAGCATCTCGCCGGGCAGTCCGGTTTGCGGCCAGCAGACGATATTGAGCGCGGTGCGGGGGACGCCGCCCATCGCATAAACATCCGAAAGCGCGTTGGCCGCCGCGATCTGGCCGTAGGTGAACGGATCGTCGACCACCGGCGTAAAGAAGTCGACGGTGTTGACGATCGCGATCTCGTCGGTCAGACGATAAACCCCGGCGTCGTCGCCAGTCCCGATTCCGACCAGGAGATCGGGATGGCTCGCCAAATCAAGCCGCGCGAGCACTGCCTTAAGGTCCGCCGGACCCAGTTTGCCGGCTCAACCCGCCGCTTTGCATCGCGCCGTCAGGCGGATCAGTTCGTCGCGCCCAGGGTTGCTGTCCTTACGCTTTGCCATCGATGCTGGATTTTGCCATGCCGCGAGGCTCCAGTCATGCGCCGGGCGAGCGCAGCCGGCGCATATCGCCGACCCGGGTGGTGACCCCGCTATGGTCGAAGAAATCGAGCAGCGCGATCGCGAACTTGCGCGAGGCGCCGAGCAGATCGCGATAGATCGCGGCGCTGATCTCGGGCTGATGCTCGAAATGCTTCATCAGCCGGGCGCGCGCCTCGTCCAGGCGGGCGCGATCGAAATAGAGGTCGGTCGCGATCTTCACCACCCGGCCCTCGCGCTCGAGCGCGCCGAGCAGGGTCCGCAGCCGCGCGGTTTCTGAGGCGGGGAGCCCAAGCTCGCCGGCGAGCTGCTTCAGGTCCGGCGGATGGAACCCGGCCCCGGCCAGCTTCTCAGCGAGCCGGGCGCCGAGCCGGCTGTCCTCACCGCCCAGCTTGACGCGATGGGATCGGAGCCGCAGCAGGCTTTCCTCGCGGACGATTTCCGATTCGCGGCTTAATCGATCGATCAGCGCGCGAAAATTTCGCGCCGCGACTTCATACGGCAGATGGGCCCGCAAGGCCTCCATCTCGAGCCCCGCCGAGAGCGGCTGGCTCTCGTGATGCGCCTTGAGCGCGGCCGTCGCGAAGCTCTTGAGGTCGTCCCACTTGCTCCGCGTGGTATAACCCTCTTCTTCGCCCAGCGAGAGTTTCACGAAGCGGCTGTCGGCCAGCGCCGCCGTGACTTCGGCCAGCGGCGCGTTAAGCATCAGCGCGGTCCCGAGTGCGGTCACGGCGAAACTGTCCTGCAGGTTGACCAGCGCCTCGATCGCGGCGGGACCGGATTGGTCGCGCAGCGTGGTCAGGCGCTCGCGGTAGCGCTCGATGGGCTTGCGCGTTCGCCGTCCGAGCGGATTCAGCACGCGCCCGCCGCCGAGCGTGCGCCGGCTGGTTTCATCGCGAATCACGAAGCGATCGCCGGCCAGCGCCACCACCGGCTCGGTCAGCACGAGCTGCGCCAGTCCGCCGCTCTTGATCGGAATCTGCTCACCCGGCTCGAGCACGATCACGCGCGCCATGGTCTCGCTGGTGCCGATAAAAAACCGCACCCGCTCGTGGCTCCGAAGCGCGCGCTTGGCGGCCGGGCGGACTTCGAGCCACGCATCGAGGCGGCTCGTGACCAGCTCCAGGCGCTCGTCGGCCAGCACGTCGCCGCGTTTGAGTTCGATTCGCTCGGCGCCCGACAGGTTGAGCGCCACGCGCTGGCAGAGCCCCGCGGTCTCGACCGGCTCGGAATGGACCTGGATCGCGCGCACGCGAACCTCGCCGCCGCCCGGCAGCACACGCAGCCGTTGCCCGACCTTGACCGCCGCGCCCATCGCGGTGCCGGTCACGACCGTGCCATGGCCCTTGATGACGAAGGCCCGGTCGAGCGGGAGGCGGAACAGGCCGGTGGCGCGCCGGGCCTCGAAGCCCTCGAGCTGGCGGGTGATTTCGGCGCGCAACTCCTCGATTCCGGCCCCGGTCAGCGACGAGACCGGGATCACCGGCGCACTGGCCAGCGCGGTGCCCTCGCTCAGGAGCTCGATCTCTTCGCGCACCTCGGTAAGGCGCCGGGCGTCGGCCAGGTCGGCCTTGGTGATCACGAAGATGCCGCGCGCGGTGCCGAGCAGATGCAGGATATCGAGATGCTCCTCGCTCTGCGGCATCACGCCGTCGTCCGCCGCGACCGTGAACAGCACCAGGTCGATCCCGTGCGCGCCGGCCAGCATGTTGCGGATGAAGCGCTCGTGGCCGGGCACGTCGACCAGCCCGGCGCGCGAGCCGTCGGGCAGGGTGAAATAGGCGAAGCCGAGGTCGATCGAGATGCCGCGTTCCTGCTCCTCCTTGAGGCGGTCGGTCTCCTGGCCGGTGAGCGCGCGCACCAGCGCGGTCTTGCCATGATCGATATGGCCGGCCGTGCCGATAATCGCGTGCGCCACCGTGGAGGCCATAGCAGGAAGCTTAACGCGCGCCGCCGCTCCCCCGAAAGCCCGCCGCCCCTCCAATGAGAGAAGGTGGAGGAATCACGAGTTCTCAGGTAAAGGTGACTCTCTGCAGTATCCGATGATGAAACCAAGGAGATGAACGGATGGCCCGCGATTTGTTGCTGGTAGGAAGTGTCCCATTGGAGACTCCGCAGGAAGTATTCGAAACCTGTGCGCGCGCCATTGGAGACCTGGTCCCTGGTATTCCAGACGGCGAGGTCGGGGAGCGCAGCTGCTGGATACAGGTGCTGGCGTATCGGGTTTTCCACGGTCATCCTGAAATCGAAACCATCAAGCGCCCGCGGCCAGAGAACGGCGTTGAGAAATGGAAACCGGCTGATCGTACGGAATCCTGGGGATTCCGGGTCAAGCCGGGCGTGGAGCGGGTCAGGTTTGGCGATCCAGGCTGGCGTCTCGGATACGCCAGGGAGGCTATCAACTCATATTTCATTTTTTGCCAACTACGCAAAAACGGGCTCATACCGCCGGACGTGCGGTTCCAGGTATGCCTGCCGCTGACCAACAGCGCGATCGATTTTTTCTTTGAGGATCCTGCCGACTGGCCGCGTATCAAGCCGGGGTTTGAACAGGCGATGCGGGCGGAGATTGCCAAGATGGTCGAAAAGATCCCGCCCGATGATCTGGTCATTCAATGGGATTGCTGCGTCGAGACGATGGATCTCGAAGATGCCTTTCCATGGACTCCGAAGGAGGGTCGATTCGAGCGCAACGTCGCGCCGATAGCGAATCTATCGCCACAAATCCCAACGGAAGTGACGCTTGGCTACCATCTTTGCTATGGCACGCTCGGCGGATGGCCGATGGTCGAGTCCAACGACCTTTCGCACACGGTCAAGTTTGCAAATGAAGCGGTCGCCCGCTCCGGACGCCGCGTCGATTTCATTCACCTCCCGATTCTCAACCGCACTGATGACCGATATTTCGCAGCTCTGCGCGATCTCAATGCCGGCAACGC
>JBGPMT010000254.1:0-4817 GCA_041487135.1 Binataceae bacterium (SeqCode)
ATCCGGCGCCGCGCCAACAGAGGCATAGGAGACTCCGGGATGTCAAATGCGTGCGGGCGGGCCGCTTGCACAAGCCTCCCGCACCTCGAGTGGCTGACGGGCTCGCGCGATCCTGAAGCGCGCTTACGGCGCCGCGTGCGGGGTGGCTGGCGGCAGAGCGGCGGTGGCCCGGGACTCGGCGGCGGGCCGGGCGTGGGCTGTTACCCACTCTTCGCAGCGTGCGGACCCGGCGCTGCCGCTGATGCCGTGAAGCAGCTCGTCGACGTCGCGGTCAGAGCGGCGGCGCAGGCGCTCGAGCTCGGTGAGCAGTACGATCGAGGCCCGCGATTCCTTGAGCAGGCGATCCGGATCAGCGATCGAGCCCGCGATTACCCGCCCGAGTTCGACCCGGTCGCGCCATCGTCCTAGCCCGTCCTGCAGCTTCTTGAACCATTCGAGCAGTGGTTTGGTGCCCTCGATTCCGAGTTCGCGCGCCAGCTCGATCCGGTAGCGCAGCCGCTTGGTGCGGATTCGAAAAGCGTGGAGATCTTCGGCCTGCTTCGACTTGACCGCGTTGGCGTATGCCTCGCGCCAGCGATCGTGGGCCTGTGAGACCGCCGCCCAGAAGGAGGCGTCAAGCGTGTCATGCGCCGGACCACTGGCTTCGATCAGGGCCCCGCCTGCCTCTCGAATTCCGAAAACATCGAGTTTCATCAGCCGTTTGCGCGCGCGGCGAATCTCGCGCCGGCGCGCTTCGGAGGCCGACTTCAGCACGATCGACCAGGCGCGCCGCCGCTCCTCGTTGCGCGCGCGCCGGACGCCGCGCTCCACCGCCTCGATCACGACGTCGTAGTTGCGCCATTGACCGATCGCCCGGCGCGTGCGGCGCAGCACCCGGCGCAGCGCGCGCGCCCGGCGCGGCAGCCTCTCCCCGTAGATCCCGACCAGCACCTGCTGAAGACGCCGGCTCCATACCCGCAGGTCATGGATTGCGCCCTGGTCTTCGCCGGTCAGCACCCGGGCAACGTCATTCACGAACCGCTGCAGGCCCTTGCGCAACATCTTGACCAGGCGCGCATGCCGCTCGGCCGAGGAATCGCCGGCCGCGGCGGTCGCGGGCGCCTGCCGGGACTCCAGCGCGCCATTTTCGACCGCCGCCGCTGCGGCTTCAGATTCTTTCCTGGCTGCGCTGCTCGACACGGTGCTTCTAAAGTCCGGACGACTCAGGCACAATGATGACGTTGGCCGACCGAGTCACTAAATTACAATCGCAAGCCGATCGATAGGCCTTGCAGTATAACTCATCGGCCACCGAACGTGTCGAGCCCAAGCGGATGTGGGGAGCGTGTTGCGGCTGAAGCGGCCCTGACATAAGCCATGAGCCAGCGCGAGCGAGCGTCAGCCAACGGCACCTCTCATCGGCGAGGCGCTCCGAACCTCCGCAACGGCCGCCCACACCGCCGAATCAGCGCACCGAGCAGGCTCGCCGCGATCGATATCGGATCGAATTCAATCCACATGGTCATCGCGCGGATCGTGAGCGGCGGCCATTTCGAGATCGTCGATCGGGCCAAGGAGATGGTCGGGCTCGGTCGTGGCACGCTGGTCAACGGCCATCTGTCGAACGAAGCCTTCGAGGCCGGCTTCAAGGCGCTGGCGACTTTCACCCAGCTGGCCCGGCGCGAGGGCGCCGAGCCGATTCTTGCGATCGCCACCAGTTCGATTCGCGAGGCCTCGAACGGCGGCGATTTCGTGCTCCGGGCCTGGGAGGAACTCGGCCTGCGCGTCGACGTGATCACGGGGCTCGAGGAGGCGCGGCTGGTGTTCGAGGGCGCGCGCCATTCGATCGATTTTCGGGGTCAGCGTCCAATCGTGGCCGACGTCGGTGGCGGCAGCGTCGAGATAATCCAGGGCGTTGGACCGCGTATCGAATGGCAGGAGAGTCTCAAGCTCGGCGTGGCGCGCTTGACCGATAAGTTCATCTCGTCCGATCCGCCGCGCAAGAGCGAAATCTCAAAACTCAGGTCGCACCTGCTGCGCAAGCTGGGGTCCGCATTCAAAAAGTCTCAACGCACGGCACCCACCATGATGGTGGGCACCTCGGGAACGCTGCTCAATCTAACCGCGATGGCGGCCGCGATGCGCGACGGCAGGGTGCCGGAGACGCTGCACAATCATGTGCTCCGGCTCGACGACCTTAAGGAGCTGACTGGGCGCATCCTCGAGCAGAGCGCCGAAGAGCGCGCCGACCTGGTCGGACTCGATCGGCGCCGCGTCGACCTGATAGTGGCCGGCGCCGTGCTGACCGAGGTGCTGTTCGAGGGCTTCGAGATGGACCAGCTGCGCGCCTGCGAATGGGGCCTGCGCGAGGGTGTGATTCTGGATTTTCTCGCCCGCTTTCCCGGCTACGCCGAGACCATCGAGCGCCTGCCGGATATCCGCCGGCGCAGCGTGCTCGAGATGACCCGCCGCTTCGAGGCTGACGGCGAGCACGGGCCGCAGGTCGCGCGGCTGGCGTTGCGGCTCTTCGATGCGACCCGAGCGATTCACGGCTACGGGGCCGGCGAACGCGAGATGCTGGAGTTCGGCGCGTTGCTGCATGACGTCGGCCTCCACGTGAGCCATCGGCGTCATCACTATCACTCGCAATACCTGATCAGTTACGGTGAAATTCTGCGCGGCTTCACTCCCGAGGAGATTCAGGCCATCGCGGCCCTGGCGAGGTTTCACAAGGGCGCGCTGCCCAAGCTATCGAGCCCGGAACTCGGCGAGCTCTCGAGCGCGGCGCGTGAACGGGTGATCGGGCTGGCCGCGATTCTACGGGTCGCCGACGCGCTTGACCGCAGCCATCATGGAATCGTGCGGGCGATCCGGGTCGGCCGCGACGGCTCGCGCGTGGTGGTGCGGCTCGACGCGGAAGGACGCGACGCGGAGCTGGAGCTGTGGGCGGCGGAACGCAAGGGCGACTTGTGGGAAAAGTTCTTTGGGCGTCCGCTCGAGTTCCGCCTGATGAAATCCAGGCCGCACCCCCATCGCCGCCGGATGTCCTCCGTCCGGGCCGGCTATTCGGCGCTTCACCCCGCTTGAGCGATGCCGTGCGCTTGCTCCAGGGCGCGACCGGCCGGCGCGATACCCGCTTTTGTCCACTGTGGCCCCGATTTCGACTATCCTTACCCGGCGAGGGGAAGGGGTATGGATGAGGCACCGGCGGCCGCGCCGGTTCATCACCAGTTAACCGGCCGCTCGCGGTCGAACCCTGCTCAGCGCGGAGAAATCGCAACCTATGAAGCTTTACCTCGTGCGCCACGCGACCGCGGAAGACGCCAATCCCGCTACCGATGACAAAGACCGCGCCCTGACCGACAGCGGGAAGACCAAGATGATGCGTGCGGTCGAAGGATTGCGCAAAATGAAGATCCGCCCGGTGCTGATCCTCACCAGCCCCTTGAAGCGCGCCCACGAGACCGCCGAAATTCTCGCCAACGGCCTGGCCGGAGTCAGGGTCGAGGTGATGCCGGAACTGGCGCCCGGGGTCGACTCGCCAACGATCCTCGAAGCGCTGCGTCCCCACGCCCGGCACAAGAGCGTCGCGCTGGTCGGACATCAGCCCGGGCTCGGGCACCTGGCCTCGTTCCTGCTGACCGGGTCGGAGCGGCGCTGCGATTTGGACTTCAAGAAGGGCGGGGTCGCCTGTCTGGAAGCCGAATTCTCGGACAATCCGACGCGCTGCGTGCTCGAATGGTTCACGACGCCTAAGCTCCTGCGCCGCATTTGAGCCGATGGGAGTTGCGCAACAGGATGTGGGCGGCGGGGCGGCGCCAAAGGTGCATCAATTTTACGCTGTCGCGTTCGAGGAAAATCTCGCCCTGAAGCAACTCGCCCCGGCCTTCCCCGAGGCCCGCATCACGCCCCACGAGCTTTATCTGCCGATCGATTCCGGCGCCATGTACATCTACCCGTTCGGCGCGGTGGTGACCTACGACCTGCCGGCGGAGAAACGCGATGAGGCGCTTGTGCGGCTGCGCCGTTACGGACCAGCATCCCTGACGACCCAGGTAATCCGCGAGGATTACACGGTGCTCGAGGCTCCCGGGCAGCCGATCGGGATTTTCGACGGCGCGCTCAGGGTCGATCGTTTCACGCCGGAGCGCGCGGGAATCGTCGCGCTGACGATGGCGCAAAGCGCCGCGATGGAGTACTACGAGCGGCTGGTCGAGCAGCTTTTCGCCCGCACCGGCTCGCTGGTCGAGCGCCTCGAGCGCCACGGCACCGTGCCGTTTCTGATGCGGCCGCTCAACCGTTTCATCGGCGAAGCAATCGCGACTCGCAGCGAGGTGCTGCTGGTGCTGCACCTGCTGGACAAGCCCGACGCGGCCTGGGAAGACTTCGCGATAGATCGGATTTACGACGATCTGCGCGCCGAATTCGACCTGGCCGATCGCTACGCCGCGCTCGAATCGAAGCTCCGCAGCATCCAGGAAGCGCTGCAACTGCTGCTCGAGGTCGGACGCGATCGGCGGCTGATATGGCTCGAGCTGGCGATAGTGATTCTGATTCTCGCCGAAATCGTCTTCAGCTACCTGAGACTGTAGTTGACCGGCCAGGCGGTTCCGCCTCCGGCTTACTAGTGTGGCGTCCCGCAAACAACTTGGGCGAACGCTCCCAATGGATCGGGATTCTTCGCTGCGCTCAGAATGACGGAAGTGTCCATTATCGCTGTCATTCTGAGCGCAGGCTGCCGAAGCGAAGAATCCCGTGTAGTTGATAATTTTATAAGCTTATCAATGGGACAGCACGCTAGCCGGTTCTATTTCATGGTCTTCGCCCAGCCCTCGCTG
>JBGPMT010000255.1:0-4812 GCA_041487135.1 Binataceae bacterium (SeqCode)
ATTAGTAATAGGACAGCTTAAATGGAACTTTCGATCGACCGAACTTCGCTGCTGAACGGACTTTCCTTGGTGCAGGGCATTGTCGAACGGCGCAATACGGTTCCGATCCTCGGTCACGTGATGATCGAGGCCGAGGGTGAGAGCCTGAACCTGTCGGCGACCGATCTGGAAGTTGGAATCCGCACCGCCCTGGCCTGCCGCTCCAATGGCGGCGGAACCATCACACTCAACGCGCGAAAGATTTTCGAAATCGTACGCGAGGCCGGCGGCGAAGACGTTAGCCTCAAATCGCTGGAGAACGATTGGGTCGAGCTCAAATGCGGCCGGGCACGGTTCAAGATGATGGGGCTCGACCCGCGAAGTTTCCCGGCGATGCCGCACAAGGGTGAAGCTAAAGCGGCGACGAGCAAGGCCGTAAAGGCCGAGATCTCGGTTGCACCCGGGGTGCTGGCCGCGATGATCGACAAGACCCTTTTTGCCGTCAGTCCGGATGAGGCGCGCTACAACCTGACCGGCGTCTATATCGAGTCCCCGGCAGCCGGGTCGGCCCGGATGGTCGCGACCGACGGCCATCGGCTCGCGATGATCGATCGCGAGGTCGGGGGCTTCTCGATGCAGGGCGGGGTCATCATCCCGCGCAAGGGTCTGATCGAGCTGCGCCGAATGCTGGACCGCTCCGAGGAGGGCGACGTGCACCTGCAGATCGACAACCAGATCGCCTACATCAAGCGCGGTTCAACCGAGATCTCAATGCGCCTGGTCGAAGGCGAATTTCCCGATTATAAGGGCGTGATTCCCAAACAGAGCCACTACCAGATAGGGATCGAGCGGGACACCCTGATGGCGGCGATAAAGCGCGCCGCAATCTTCTCCAATGAGCGCTTCCATGGCGTGAAATTCGGACTGTCGGACGGAATCCTGACGGTCTCCTCGACCAGTCCGGAGATGGGCGAGGCGAGCGAGACCATCGATATCGACTTCAAGGGCGAAGAGTTCTCGATCGGCTTCAACGCGACCTATCTCATTCAGGTCTTGGGCGTTATCGAATCCGGCAGTGATGCCACCCTGGGAGTGACCGACGAGGTGAGCCCGGGCGTGATCACGACGCCCTCCGATAGCCAGTTTACCTACGTTGTTATGCCGATGCGGCTCTAGCCGATCCCGACCCTTTCGGGCCGCGCTCTCAGCCCGGAGTTGGCGCATTCAGCCTGATGAGCACGGTCGAGTTGCGGATTCCCCGCTCGCCCTGCCATGGGAACGATTTCTCCCGGGCGACGACCAGCCCGTTCAGCCTCAGTTTTCCGAGATCCCGCTCCCGTACCAGCACCCACCGTGCCCGGCCGCTCTCAATGGCTCTGTGCAGCGCTGCGGGGTCAAGGAATAGCGCATGGGGCCTGAGCGGCTCGATATAGAAGAAGCCTTCGAGGTTGTTGTAGAAGGCCAACGAATCGATTTGCGCGCCGACCTTCGCCATCACGAGCTGCGCGAAAGGCTTCTCATCGCGGTAGGCCTCGGCGGCGGGCATCGCCAAGAGGTAGATGTAGACCATCGACAGGTAGGCGATTATTCCGAGCGAAGCCGCGATTCGAGCGGGCGTGATGCGGCGCATCGCGTAGATCACGCCGGCGACCGAGGCGATCCAGATAGCGACATAGGGCATCGGCGCGGGCAGCATCGGAAGCTGGTCAAACGGCCGCGGCATTATCCATCCGGGTGGGACCAGCGCCAGAAAAGCGAAAATCGTCGCGATGGCGACCAGCCAGTAACCGCATCGCGTCAACCACCAGGCGATCCGGTTCAACGACTCTGCGGGCGAGGTCAGCAGGCGCGCGGCGATCAGGCTGCAGGCGGGAAGGATCGGCAGGAGATAGTAGCTGCGGCGCGATCCGGAGAGCGTAAAGAAAACGAAGGTTGCCCAGAAATAGACCAGCGCGAAGCGATCGCTGCGCACCTGCCGATCGGATTCGGCCCGCGCGCCGTGCAGATGCGCCAGCGCGCCGGGAAGCATCGCCGACCACGGCGCCATCAGCACGAAAATTATGTAGGCATAGAGGTAGATCGGTCCGCGATGGTCGAAGGGCTCGAAATATCGAACGACATTCTCGCGGTATACCAGGTAAAGCCCGCGATCCGAATGCATCAGGCGCTGCGAAATTGCGAATGGAACCGCATAGATTGCGAGACCGGCGATCGCGGCTGGAATCGTCGTCCAGTTGAAGAACCATCGATTGCGCTCGACCAGCCATCCGATGCGCCTGGCGATGCTGCCGTGGAGGATGCGCGCGGTGAGTTCCTTCCATCCGTCGCGCAGGCAGGAGTAGGCGCCAATCACCATGATCGGCAGCACGAATCCGAGCAATCCCTTGGTGAGCGAGGTTAGCGCCATCACCAGCCACAAACCGATTACCCACCCGCCGCCGCGCCGGTCTTGATGGCGCAGAAACAGCGCGAGCGCAATCAGCTCGCCGGTCACGGTCTCGACGTCGGCGGAGGCGTGGCGCGAGAAAAAGACGAAACTGTAACTGGTCGCCAGGATGAAGCCGCTCCAGGCCGCGATTCGCCAATCGTAAAGCCGGCGCGCGATGAGCATCAGGGTCGCGACGCCGAGCAATCCGGCGAGCGCGCAGGGCAGGCGCGCCGCCGCCTCATCCATCGTCCCGCTGAGGTGCGCCGCCGCCACCACCAGCCAATAGCTGCCCAGCGGCTTGTCGTAATAGACGCGGCCGTTGATCGTCGGCCAGAAGTAGTTGCCGCTCGCGAGCATCTCGCGCGCAATCTCGGCCCATCGGAACTCGGAGGCCCAAAGCGCGCGCGCGCCGAGCCGGGTGAAGAACAACACGGCGGCGAGGATCAGCACCACGGCCGCCAGCCGCCGCCAAACGAGCTCCGCGGTTTGCGCCGCGCCGGCCGCGGCTAAGGGCCGGGGCTGGTCGGCGAGGTCTGCGGCCAATGATTCCGGATGAATGCTCGGCACGAAAGTGAATTGTAATCGTTGATGGCGGGCGTCTTCCAGAGCGGTCCTCGACGGCGAGCGCAAGACGGTGACCGCGCTATTCGCCGACAGCAAGGGCTCGACCGCGCTGGAGGAGAAGCTCGACCCCGAGGAAGCCCGCGCTACTGGCGCGCGTGGTAAGCACGGGATCGGCATGATAATTTGATCTGTAGAGCTTTGATTCCATCCGTTCCCCCACTGTCGGTATCAGGATCCGAAGGCCCTCCATGAACCAGCAGCAGAGCGATCCGCAAGGCCGCAAGCCCAATCGGCTCGCCAACGAGCAGAGCCCCTACCTGCGCCAGCACGCCTACAACCCGGTCGATTGGTATCCGTGGGGCGAGGAGGCGCTGGCTCGGGCGAAGACGGAGCGGCGCCCGATCCTGCTCTCGATCGGCTACTCGGCCTGCCATTGGTGCCACGTGATGGAGCGCGAGTCATTCGAGAACGACGAGATCGCGCGCGCGATGAACGAACATTTCGTCCCGATCAAGGTGGACCGCGAGGAGCGCCCCGACCTCGATCAGATCTACATGGACGCGGTGCAACTGATCGCGGGGCGCGGCGGATGGCCGCTGACCGTGTTCCTCACGCCGGAGGGCTCGCCGTTCTACGGCGGCACCTATTTTCCACCCGTCGATCGGCAGGGGATGCCGGGATTCGGGCGAGTGCTGGCGGCGATAGCGCAGGCCTGGAACGAGCAGTCGGAGACCATCGGCAAGAACGTCGCGAGCCTGACCCAGGCGCTGCAGGGGCTCTCGGAAATCGAGCCGTCCGACGGCGAGCCGCGCGCCCAGCTCGCACAGGCCGCGGCGCGGGCGCTGGCCGGCGCCTACGACTCGGTCAATGGCGGAATCGGGGGCGCGCCGAAATTTCCCAACACCTTCGTCCTTTCGCTGTTCCTGCGGGTGGTCGATTCGGATGCCGACCTGAGCTGCGCCGAGATGGTGAGCCATACGCTGACCAAGATGGCGAAGGGCGGCATCTACGATCAGCTCGGCGGCGGGTTCCATCGCTACAGCGTCGACGATCGATGGCTGGTGCCGCATTTCGAGAAGATGCTCTATGACAACGCGCTCCTGTCGCGGTTGTATCTCGACGCCGGGCGCGCGCTGGATCATCCCGAGTTTCTCGATACCGCGCGGCGTGTCTTCGACTATGTTCTGCGCGAGATGACGGACCCGGACGGCGGCTTCTACTCCAGCCAGGACGCCGACAGCGAGGGCGAGGAAGGCAAGTTCTTTGTCTGGGGACTCGATGAAGTGCGGCGAATCCTGGGCGAACGCCTCACTCCGATCGCGGAACGCTATTTCGACATCACTGAAGCCGGCAACTTCGAAGACCAGAACATCCTTCATCGCACCATCGACGTGGCGGAAGCGTCGATACTGTTCAAGATGTCCGAAGATGAGATGGCCGGGGCGATAGAGGAGATCGAGCGAAAGTTGCTTGCCGTCCGCGAGCGTCGCATCAGGCCCGCGCGCGACGAGAAGATCCTGGCGGCCTGGAACGGGCTGATGATTGGGGCGTTGGCCGAGGGTTATCGCGCGCTGGGCGAGGCGCGATACCTCGAAGCCGCGCGAAAGGCGGCCGATTTCGTCATGACCCGGCTCTGGGACGGCCGTTCGCTCCGCCGCTCGTACAAGGACGGCGTCGCCCGTTTCAACGCCTACCTCGAAGACTACGCCATCATGGCGAACGCGCTGATCGATGTTTACGAGGCGTCGTTCGACGCGGGCTTCCTGGCGGGCGCCCGCAAGCTGGCAGACATAATCCTCGAGCGGTTCCTCGACCGGGACAAGGGCGGGTTTTTCTTCACC
>JBGPMT010000256.1:0-4806 GCA_041487135.1 Binataceae bacterium (SeqCode)
AGGTCGAGCCGCCGCATATCGCGCTCGGCGCGGACGATTCGGACCGGGCGCGGGTTGCGCGCTCCATCGCGGGCGACTTCGTATCCGGCCAGCAGGCCGGCCAGCCGTTCGATTGGATTCAGCGTCGCCGAGAGTCCGATTCGTACCGGCCGCGAGCCGCCGCGCGCGCCGGTCAGCCGATCCAGGCGCTCCAGCGTGATCATCAGATGCGCCCCGCGCTTGTTGGAGGCGATCGCGTGCAGCTCATCGACGATCACGTAGCGCACCGAGGCGAGCTTCTCGCGAAAGCGCGGTGAAGTGAGCGCGATGAATAGCGACTCGGGCGTGGTCACCAGGATATGCGGCGCGCGCCGGAGCATCGCGCTCCGCTCATGCACGGGCGTGTCGCCATGGCGAAGCCCGGCGCGAATCTCGTCGAGGCCGACGCCCATCGCGCGCGCCGTGCGCCTGACGCCCTCGAGCGGTTCGGCCAGGTTTATCCGGATGTCGTTGGCGAGCGCCTTGAGCGGCGAGATGTAGAGAATCGAGACCTCGTCGCGCAATGCGCCGCTCTCGGCCTCGCGCACCAGCCGGTCGATCGCCCACATGAAGGCGGCCAGCGTCTTGCCACTGCCGGTCGGGGCGCAGAGCAACACATGATGGCCGCCGGCGCCGGTGGCAGCCGCGATCACCGGCCATCCGCGCTCCTGCACCTCGCTCGGCGCGCCGAAGCTCTCTTCGAACCAGGCGCGTACGGCAGGATGAAAGGCGTCGAGCACCGATGCCATCGCTCCTTTATATCACCGCACGCCCCGCCCCCGTCTCGCGCATACGAACGAAGACCACGAACCCGGATGCGAGCGTGAGGCAGGCGATCAGCCAGATGGCCGCGCGAATTCCGAAAACGTCCGCCGTTACGCCCGCCAGCAGGGCTCCGATCGCATAGCCGAGATCGCGCCACAAGCGGTAAACGCCGACCGCGGAGGCCCGCCATGCGGGATGCGCCACATCGCCAATCGCCGCGAGCAGCGTTGGATAGACCATCGCGGTCCCGACGCCCAGCAGGACCGCGCCGACTGCGAAGCGCCCAAAATTTGCCGAGAGGGCCACAACCGCGATGCCTGCCGCCTGGACCCACATTCCGCTCGCAATCAGCCCCTTGCGCCCGATGCGGTCCGAGAGCGCACCGGTGAAGAGTTGGCCAATGCCCCACACGGCGGGGTAGATCGCGGCGAGCCAACCGATCCGATCCAGCGAAAGCCCCGTCGCCGCATACAGGAGCGGAAAGAGACCCCACGCCATACCATCGTTGAGATTGTTGACCAGCCCCGCCTGGCTCACGGACGAGAGGTCGCGATCGGTGAACGAGGTGCGAATCAAGATCTCCTTCTGTGACAGCCCAGCCGCATGTCTTCCCCCTTGATGGCTCTTCGCTTCGTGGCGCGCGTGATGGTGCGTCTCCCGGACCAACGCCGCCGACAGCAACAGGCCCACCGCCGCGAAACCGATGCCGAGATAGAACGGCTGGGGACGAAGCCCCCAAACGCTCGCTACGTAGCCGGTCGCCCAGGCCGACAGTGCCACCGCGACATATCCGGCAAACTCGTTAAGGCCCATTGCCAGGCCGCGCAGCTCGGGCCCTGCCAGGTCGATCTTCATAATCACGGTTGTCGACCAGGTGAGACCCTGGCTTGCACCCAGGAACACGTTGGCGACCAGCACCCAGTTCCACGAGGGGGCCCACATCAGCATGAACGGAACCGGCGCAGCGACGACCCAACCGGCCACCAGGATAACCTTCCGTCCCCATTTGTCCGACAGACGACCCGCGAAGTAGTTGGTCAGCGCTTTGACGACGCCGAACACGACGATGAACGAGAGTACCGCAGTGCGGGCGGCGAGATGAAAATCCTGCTGCGCGATCGCGGGCAGGATCGTGCGCTCAAGGCCGACCATCGCGCCGACGAACGCGTTGACGACCACGAGCAGCGAGAACTGCCCGAGATTCTCGCGGATGCCGAGGCGGATCGGTCCGGGCCTCGGCCGCGAACCGCCTTCGGCGCGGATCCTCGTCACGCGGCCTCGCCCCGGTTGAAACGCATGATCGACTCCATCTCCGCCGGCTTGGGTGGAATTCCCTCCGCGACCTCGGCAACGAAGTCGGCGGCAGCGAGGGACAGCAGCGAGTTCCAGCGCTTCTCGAACGCAATTGTGCTCGCCGGCTTGCCGCTCATTCCGGCGCCGCATGCCGAACCGGCAAAGTGGCCGGGATAGACCTCGATCTGTTCAGGGAGTACCAGCAACTTCTGCCGGATACTCTCGTACAGTTCGGCGGCATTCTCCCGCGTACGCCCGGGCAGATCCGGCCTGCCGACCGCACCAACGAACAGCGTGTCGCCCGTGCACACGAACCAGGGCTCCGGGCCGCGACGCAGATCGCTGACCAGCAGGCAGATGCTCTCGGGCGTATGGCCGGGAGTGTGCAGCACGCGAATGATGGTGTTGCCCAGCTCGAGCGTCTGGCCGTCGTCGAGCGGCTCGAATGGAAAGGCGACCTTGGCTGAGCGATGCAGACAGTAGAGCGCGCCCACGCGAGCCGCCAGCGCGCGCCCGCCCGAGCGATGGTCGGCGTGCACGTGCGTATCGATCACGTGGGTGATTTTCATTTCCTTGGCGGCGGCGAAGGCAGCGTAGGCGTCGATATCGCGTTCCTGCGGATCGACCACCGCACATTTTCCGACCGTGCCACAGCCAAAGACGTAGGCCGCACAGCCGGTATCGAAGTAATAGAATGGCTTGAAGATCATCGCGCTACCTCCTCGCTCGCGGATTCCACGGGAAAACCTGCCGCCCGCCATTCCGGGAAGCCGTCGATCAGGCGGCGAGCGCGGCGGCCGCTGGCGCGCAACTTGCCAACCGCCGTATAGGCCATGATGCAATATGGGCCGCGGCAATAGGCAACGACTTCGCGGGCCTTTGGAATTTCGGCCAGGCGCTTGCCGAGCTCGCCGACCGGCACCGATATCGCGCCTGGAATATGGCCGGCGCGGTATTCCTCGACCGGACGCACGTCGAGAATGATCACGGTTCCGTTCCTGGCGCGATCGACGAGTTCTTCGCGGCTGACGGGCTCAAGCTCATCGCGGTCCCGGAAATACGAGCGTACGATCCGCTCGACCTCCGCGATATGCTGCTCCGCCAGCCGACGCATCAGCAGCACCAGCTCGAAGACCTCCGGACCGATAAGCCGGTAATAGACGAACAGACCCGCTTTGCGGTTTTCCACCAGCCGGGCTTCGCGCAGCAGTTTCAGATGATGTGAGGCGTTGGAGATCGAGAGCTCGGTCTCCCGCGAAAGCACCTCCACGGTTCGTTCCCCTTGCGCGAGGATCTCGAGCAGTTCGAGCCGCTTTGGGCTGGCGAGCACCTTTCCGATCCGTGACAGCTCCCCATAGAGCTTTCTTTTTGCCTGGTTCGACATAAGCCTTATTCAAGTATTCAAACGTTTATTGAATTACTTCGGCGGCCATCTGTCAAACGCGTCGCGGCCCTGCGATGGGCGGGCGCCGCTGCTCCGGATGCGCGTGCTGGGCCTTTCTACCCTCTCCCCCAGATTGGGGGAGAGTTGGAGAGAGGGTCGTTAGTAGCAGCGCAGATGTCTGAAGCGCGGCGTATGCCCGACGGACGAAAGCAAGCTTCGAGTGCGATTCGCGGCCGGAAATCTCGGCGCTACAGACATCGGCGCCGCGAAACAGACCCTCTCCCTCACCCTCCCCCAATCTGGGGGAGGAAATAAGAATCAGGCGCGCTGCGGATCTTCGCGACGTTCACGAGTTATAGACTCTGCAAGGCGCCGCCTTTTCTTTGCGAGGCTTTTTGTCGTCATTCCGAGCGCAGCGAGGAATCCCGGTGATCGCTGACTCTCCTTGATGCCTCGCCCGTGACCGGGAGAGGCGGTCGAGCCGTTCTTGCGGCGAGACGGTGAGGGTTCCCTGCTTTTCCGTCATTCCGAGCGAAGTCCGAGCATCGCGAGGCCGCAGAACGTATTATTTTCTTGAGATAATTGCTAAAGGCAATGAAACATGGAGCATCAAGGGGTCTCGCGAGTTACCTTCGTTAGTTTAGACTTCAGAGACTACAAAGGTTTCTCTAATTTCACGCTAGGACTTCAAGAGGTAAACATTCTAGTTGGCCCCAATAACTGTGGAAAATCCACAATAATCGGGGCCTTTCGACTACTTGAGAGCGGTCTACGTCGAGCACGAACAAGAAATCCAGAATTGGTCCAAGGCCCGGAGGGGCAAACGTTCGGCTATCCAATATCTAATGAAAGTTCTCCAGTCTCATTAGAGAACGTGCATACCAATTATGCTGAGATCGGCAGCACTATTACCTTCAGACTTTCGAACAACAACCGTTTATTGCTTTTTTTCCCAGAGCGTGGAAGGGAATGTGTCCTTATCCCCGAGGCTCGCGACAGGGGTGTTAGAACGACTAGCGCCTTCAGGAGCTCCTTTCCGGTAAGTGTTGCAATAGTTCCGGTACTAGGACCTTTAGAACATGACGAAGAATTGGTAGAGCCCGAGACCGTACAGCGCGAACGAGGCTCACATCGTTCATCCCGTCACTTTAGAAACTATTGGTTCCACTTTCCTGAAGGATTTCGGGAGTTCGCGGATCTAGTTACGAAGACCTGGCCTAACGTAACGATCGAGCCACCTCAGAAAGTGGAGGCACTTTCTCGCACCCTACATATGTTCTGTCGAGAAGATCGTATCTCAAGGGAATTATATTGGGCGGGCTTCGGATTCCAGGTTTGGTGTCAGA
>JBGPMT010000257.1:0-4788 GCA_041487135.1 Binataceae bacterium (SeqCode)
AGGGTTAGGGAGAGGGTCTGATTCGCGGCGCCGATGTCCGTAGCGCCGCGACTTCCTTCCCGCGGCTCAACTCCAACCTCGACAATCACCAAGCTAGCTCTGGTTCATCAGACAGACGTCGCGCTTAAGACATCCGCGCGACTGACGAAGACCCTCTCTCCAACTCTCCCCCAATCTGGGGGAGGGAACCAGCAGCAGGGATGGCGCGCCGGTCAGGGAGTTTCGCGCGCGAGCCGGGCCCGGACCTCAGGGTCATTCACATGGGTTGATTTTGGGATGTCGATGTCGTGGCGGCCGGTCAGATCGTAGCTGCGGTCGCGAAACGCGTCGGCGTAGCCGCCCGGCCCGACCGAAACGATCTCCCACCAGTTGCCGTCGAGGTCCATGAAGTAGAAAGCATAGTTGCCGTGCTGCTTGTGCGGGCGCTGGAGCTTGCGGATGCCGTACTCGTCCTTCACCTGCATCAACTGCTGGTAGCATCGGTCAACCGCTTCGTTGCCCTCGACTTCGAGGCCGTTGTGATTGAGCAGCTCCTGCTCCACGGCCCCCCTGCCGGTCTCGACCACGGCATAGGTATGGTCGTAGCCCTTGCGGATCAGCATCGAGATCGGGCTGGTCTGCACCACATCGAAGCCCAGCACCTCTTCATAGAAGCGGCGCGTCCTGGCGAGGTCCACGCTTTCGAGCGTGCCGTGACCCAGGCGGGCGATGTCCAACAGCGGGCCTTTCGTCGAGCGATCGGTGATTGTGGGCATCGATGGTTCCTCCTTCGATCTCGCGCTGAGGGGCCGGCCTGAGACGGATTCCCTGGCTCGACGCTTATCACCGCGGGCCGAAGCGGAGCAAATGCCATGGGCCCGCCAGATCGGCCCGATGCTCAGCGCATGATCTGGCTCAGGCCCTGGACGGCGTTCCAGCGGTTGGCGTTGGTGAAGTTATTGCCCGCGTAATTTTCGCACTCGAAGTTGGCCAGGTTCCATGCGCCGCCCTTCGGGCCCGACGAGAGCGACATGGTGAGATGCTGGTTTTGCACGTCCCACAGGGTCTCGATGTAATTGCCGGTCTCGGGATAAAAGGCCTCGCCCCCGAGCGCGCGGCCGAGGTGGTTGATCATCTGGATCTTCCAGAGCCGGAGGTTCATGTCGTAGTCCTCGGTCCACAGGTTGTTGAAGGTCTCCCGATCGACGTACATCACCCGCTTGGCGTAGCAGTAGCCGGCGCGCTCGGACGGGATACGCCGCGCATCGATGATGTAGACCGGCCTCAGCTCCCAGCTCCCGATGGCGGGTTTCGGGAAAAAGGCCGCGTCGTAGCTGTTGAGATCGCCGAAGACCTTGGGGTCGGCGCGAACCATGCTCAGCACCTGCCCATCGGACAGGTAGTCTGCGGTCCATCGCACGATCCCGCCGTTGAAGCCGAAGTGGATATCGTCCTGCGCGTAATCGGTGCCGGCCACCGGCGCGCATCGCGCCGCCGACGACAGGCGGATCGAGCGCCGGAGCGCCGGGACGAACAGAAACAGATCCTCAAACTTCGCGGGCTGGTCGTAGTAGACGGTGAGCTGGGCCGCATACTTGTATTCCTCGGGCGAGGTCAGCTCCAGGTACTCGCTGTAGTAGACGCCTTGCGAGGCCGGGTCGGTCAGCGGCATATCGGCGGCGCTGATATGAGTCATCTGCCGATACGACAGGATGAAGCTCACCGCCCTGACGTTGCCGAAGCGGTCTTTCCGATAAACCCAGTTGTCGGGTCCGCATTCGAGCCAGGGCTGCGCGCGGAACCACAGATTGGCCAGGATCTTCCAGCCCTTGAGCGGCTCCGAGGGCGCCGGAAACGGCTGGCCGGCGACGTAATTCGCAATGCTGTGGCCGCCGCCGGGCAGCTCGACGATGCGGACCCCCTGCGCGTACTTGTCGGTATCCTGCTGGTAGCGCCGGGGCGCCGGATAGTGCCCGCTCGGACCGACTTTGAGCTGCACGTCGGGCGGCAACTTCCACGGCGAGGTGCCGCGAAACAGCTCGCGCATCCCGGCCGACATGAAGCGCTGGTAATCCTGCCAGTTTTGCGCCGTGATGGTGCTGCCGGCCGGAATCGTCTCGTCGGCCGCGATCGACGGTGCCGCGTACAGAACCAGGCCCAGAATCAGAATGACGAAACTTCGATGGCGTTCTCTCCTCATCCCTCTCCCCTCCGATCAATCCCCCAACGCCACTTGGATTAACTGTTCTAGCTTCCCATTGCTAGTCGAAGACGGTCTCCTCCCCTGGCGAGACCCGTTCGCCGGGGCCTCGATCCTAGTATGAGAATTGCGGAACGAGGCTGGGATGCGGCGCCGCTGCGGCCGCCGAGTCCGCGACCGACGGCGTCGGATGGACGCGCGACGATTCATTCTGCCCGGGGAAGCGAATCGTGAAGGCGCTGCCTTCGCCCTCCACGCTCTCGACGGAAATCAGCGCACCATTCAACTCCAGGTATCTGCGGCACAGCGCCAATCCCAGTCCCATGCCCTCGAAACCGCGGTCGTAGCCGGCGCGCTCCTGCGAGAACGGCTCGAAGAGCCGCGGCAGATGCCGCGGGGCGATCCCGATGCCCGAGTCGCGGACCTCCAGGCACAGGACCCCCTGCGCATCGGTGTAGAGCCGGACGGTCACCTTGCCGCGCTGCGTGAACTTGATGGCATTGTCGATGAGGCTGGTAATCGCGCGCGTCAGGCAATACTCATCGAACACCACCGCGGTGCCGGCCCGCTCGATAATCCAATCGAATTCGAGCCCCTTGCATCGGGCGGCGGCCGCGAAGCTGATGAGTTGCCTGCCCAGCAGCCGGTCAAGTTCGATTCGCGCGGGCCTGGCGTCGAACGTCCCCGCCTCGATTTTCGAGATATCCAGCACGCCCTGAATCGTGCTGCACAGGCGATCGCCGGCGCGCATGATGGCGTCGAGGGCGTCGCTCTGGCTCGCATCGCCCTTGCCGGCAAAATAGTCGTTTATCATCTCGGCGTAGCCCAGGATGATGTTGAGCGGGGTCCGAATCTCGTGACTGATATTCGAAATGATCGCCGACTTGAGCCGCGAGGCCTCCTGCGCCGCCGCCTGCGCCCGCATCAGCTCGAGTTCGGCCCGTTTGCGTTCGCTGATGTCGCTGATCACGGCGACCGCGCCGACCAGCGCCCCCTCGCAATCCCTGATCGGGGAGAGCGCCACCGCCACCTCGAGCGGGGTGCCGTTCTTCCTGAAGTGGCGCGCCTCGTATCTCCGGACCGCTTCCTCGCCCTGCAGGCGCAGATCGCAGCGCCATCCGTTGCGCAGGAAGACGTCGTCCCGGAACAGAAAGGCCGGCACCCGCCCGAGCATCTCCGCGGCGCGAAAGCCGTAGAGGCGCTCGGCTCCGGGACTCCAGCTAGTCACCTTACCGTTGCGGGACTCGCTGATGACCGCGTCGGCGGACGAGCGCACGATCGAGGCCAGCGCCGCCTGCGTCTGCTCGGTTTCGGCCGGATCATCGGTTAGCCGGCGGGCATACTCTTCGCTCAGCAGCAATTGATTCCCCATACGCTCACCTTGCTCCTGCAGGCGCCCGCCAATGACACTCAAACCGCGCCTGCGTTTCTTATCCCCGCACGTAAGGAATTTTTGCAGCATGTTGTCTCTCAGTCAATCCAGTTGTGACAGAAAGACAACCATAGAGTCAGCCGGGTATGCGGCTCCCGGAGCGGGTCCCCGGGCTACCGCCGGACCGTCGAGAAGCCCGGCTTTCCGGCCGAAGTCGGTCGGAAATAGGGATCGGCGGCGCGTCGCGCCGATCCGCCCTTGCCTGGCAGGGCCGATTTGCGAGGGTCTGGCCGCCGCTATCCAGCGGCAGGCGGCGGGTTTGCGCGCCGATCCGCCCCTGCGAGGCTGGATCGGCGGGCCGAAGATCGATGGCCTGGTCCGGGTCGGGCGGCGGGGCGCCGCAACCCGTGGTCAGGGAGTGGTGCGGATTAGACTAAGGATGGCGAGGAATTCACGCGAGGTCAGCACGTAGCCCAACAGGCTCAGTTGTTTGAGCGCCTTCAACTCGCGCTGGGTGACATTGTAGCGCGCCAGCAACGAGCGATCGTTGACGAACTGCTGCCACGCATTGCCCTTCGTCGGCGGCGGCCCGGGCTTGGGTTGCGCCGGGCTGTCGATGATGCCCTTGGCCTCCGGATGGGCGAGCACGAAGAGTTCGCGCCGATCGAGACCAAGCGCCGTAGCAATGCGTTCCAGCAACGCCAGCGAGGGCCTGCGCCGCCCGCTCTCGATATACGCCACATGGCTGCCCTTGATGCCGACCTGATCGGCCAGAACGCGCTGGGTGAGGCCCAACTGGGTGCGGCGCTCCTTCAAAACCTTCCCGAGCGATTTGGTCTGTTTCATATGTCGTATTCTTCTAAAAGGGCCTGCCTTAACTTGGTGTAATGAATCAACGCCGCCAGACACTGGAGCTTCTTCTCGGTGGAGAATTCCGCCCTGAAATTGAGCCCGTAACGCATCGCCACGTACTTGACCGCCTTCGCGAAGGGCGAGGCGGCGGGTTCCCGGCCCGTGCGCCGGGAGTCCGCTTGAGGCGTATCGAATAGTTTTCGCGCCTCTTCCTGCGGGTATGCGCCGAGACTGACCAAGAGGTCGGCGGCCAGCTCCGCCGGCTCGTCCAGATGCGCCGCGTACCCGGTGTAGGTCAGGAAATGCGCCGGCTCGTGGTGCGAATCGAAAATCTGGGAAGTGAGATGATGCCCCATCTCATGGTCGAAGGCCGCACCGACCATCG
>JBGPMT010000258.1:0-4787 GCA_041487135.1 Binataceae bacterium (SeqCode)
AGCGGCGCGCTTTCCCGCGATGCGCGGTTTTCCCTACTATGGGTGCCTGTCGACAGGTCGATGGAACGGTGAACGAGAAGATGGGTTCCTTGGCTCCACGCTCCAGCGCCGGACCGGCTGACGGCCGGGCGCTCCGGATCGTGTCGCTGCTGCCGAGTGCGACTGAGATCATCTGTGCGCTCGGTCTTGAGCGCGAGCTAGTCGGACGCTCGCACGAATGCGACTACCCGCCCGCGGTCGAGCGGCTGCCGGTTCTGACCGCGCCGCGCTTTGATCCCGCGGGCCCGAGCCGCGAAATCGACCGGCGCGTGCGCGCGATCGTAAGCGAAGCGCTCTCGGTCTACCGGGTCGACGCCGAGCGGCTGCGCGCGCTCGCTCCCGGTTATATCGTCACGCAATCGCAATGCGAGGTCTGCGCGGTAAGCGAAAGCGATGTCGAGCGCGCGGTCGCGGATTGGACCGGGACACATCCCCAGGTGGTGTCGCTCAAGGCCGCGGATCTCGACGGCGTCTGGATCGATATCGAGCGGGTCGGCGCGGCGCTGGGCGTCGCCGCACGGGGCAATGAGGTCGCTGCCGCGCTCAGGGAGCGCTCAAGCGCGATTCGCGAGCGCGCGGCGGGCGCCGGCTACCGGCCGGGGGTGGCCTGTATCGAATGGATCGAGCCGCTGATGGCGGCGGGGAACTGGATGCCCGAGATGGTCGCGATCGCGGGCGGGCGCGAGCTGTTCGGAAAAAGCGGCGCGCACTCACCGGGAATCACGTTCGACGACCTCTGTGCGATGAATCCCGAGATCATTTTGATTGCGCCGTGCGGCTTCCCGATCGAGCGCTCGCTGATCGACCTTCCCATCCTGAGGAGAAATCCGCGCTGGAACGAGCTCGAGGCGGTGGCGAGCGGGCGAGTCTTCGTGGCCGACGGGAATCAGTATTTCAACCGGCCCGGCCCGAGAATCGCGGAGTCGATCGAGATCTTGGCCGAGATAATCCATCCGATCATCTTCCGCTTCGGCCACGAAGGCCCCGGCTGGCAGCGGTTGTGATCTAGGAGCCGGAGGCGAGGTACTTCATCCCGGCCCGCGGCGGGGTGAGCGTGACTTTGAACTCCTCGAGCAGGGGGCGGTTGTCGCACAGGTAGTCGGTCATCAGAAAGGCCGCCGCGTCGCGCGAGAAGAGCTGGGCCGGGATGGTCTCGGCGATGGCGCCCGCCGCCTTCACCAGTGCGCCTGGCGCGTGGACGATAATCCGCCGACGCCCCGTGACATCCATCAGCAGCGTCACCAGCTCGTCGAGGCTCATGGTCTCCGGGCCGCCGATCTCGAAGACCCCGTTGCGCCCGCGTCCCTCTAGCGCCATCACGACGCACTCGGCGAGGTCCTCGCCCAGGAGCGGCTGGACGCGCTGCCGTCCGCTGCCGGGAATTATGAACACCGGCGAGAAGCGCAGCATCCGCGCGAACATCGAGAGCACCCGATCGCCCGGCCCGTAGACCAGCGCGGGGCGGAAGATGGTGAAGGGAATGCCCGAGTTGCGCACCGCTATTTCGGCGCGGCCCTTGGCGCGGAAGGCCGGATGCGTGCCGGACGGACTGGCCGAAGCGCCGCTGATGTAAACGAAGTGGGAGATCGTGCGATGGTCGACCATGTCGATCAGCGCGCGCGTGCCGCCGTAGTCGACGCGTTCGAAGGTGAGCCCGCGGCGCGGATTCTCGACCGGGTAGCCGTCGAACTGGGCCGCGTTGATGATCGCTCCAGCCCCCGCCAGCGGCACTCTGAGCGAACGCGGGTCGGTCAGGTCGGCCCGAAAGAAGTCGATATTGGACGAACCGAGGCGCTGCCGGGCCAGGACCGGATTGCGCGTTATGAGGCGGACCAAAAAGCCCGCGCCCAGGAGCCGCCGGACGATCGTGCCGCCGATAAAGCCCGACCCTCCGGCGACTGCGACGATCATGTCATGCGATGGCATGCGATCGGAGCCCCCTCCGTTGCGTTGCCTTTCTCGTCTTAGCCCTGATCGCCTGCCAGCGGCAAGCCCGCCCTCGGCGAGATAAATCGATACGCCGGCTGACTGAACGCCGGCCGGGACGGGTCAGGCGTGGCGCCAGCCGGGATCGAACGGCTCGCGCGGCACGAAGCGGCCGCGGCCCGGCGCGGCCCGGGGCGTGCGGCGGTCGACGATTACCTCGCCGCGCGAAATCGTGGTGCGCGGCCATCCCGTCACTTCCATGCCCTCGAACGGATCGTAGTCCGATCCGGAATGCATCTCGGGCTGATGCACCACGACGGTCTGATGCGGATCGAAAATTACCAGGTTGGCGTCGGCGCCCCGGGCGATCACGCCCCCCTGGCGCTGGAACGCGTAGTCGACAATCGTGGTGACGCCGCCGGCCGCGGCCGCGACCGTGCCGCTGTGGAAATCATCGGCGCTTCGCGCGCCATGCATCCGGGCGTCGAGATGGGTGTGCGGGTCAACCGCCCCCGGCAGCACCAGCATCCCGCTTGCGTCGATCGTGCGGCTGGCGGGTTCGAGTCTTCCGGGCGCGGCCAGCGTGACGATCCTGCCGCCGCTGACTCCGATGTCGGCCGGGGCGACCTTGCCCGGGGTTACGGCGCTGCCACCCACGATCGCGAGGTCGAGCATCGGAAGCCCCTCCGCTATGCGTGTCTATCCGCGGCCGTTGCGAACCTGATGCAGATGGGCGATGTGCTCGGCCGTCTCGGCCATCGGGGTGAGTTGAAAGCGCGAGACCTCGGGATGGCAGTTGATGCGCACGCGCAGCCAATACGTGCCGAGCCCGCGATTGGTGTAGATGTGGAAGTCGCCGTAGCGATTCAGGCCGGCATAGAACTTCCGCCCGATTCTCAGGATCGACTTGATCGGCGAGCCATAAAGCGGAATTCGCACCACGCCGCCGTGGGTATGCCCCGACAGCATCACACCGGGCCGTAGATGGCGCGCGTAAAGCGCGGTGTCCGGATTATGGGCCAGCACCAGCGTGCAATCGTCGGGCTTGACGCGGCTGAACGAGCGCTGCGGGTCGGCCTGGCGGGCCCACAGGTCGTCGATGCCGACGATCGTCAGGCGCGCGCCGCGCAGCTCGATCGCGCGGCTCTCGTTGGACAGCGTGTTCACTCCGGCGGCGCGCAGCGCTTCGTCGATACGGTCGAACGACGCCCAGTGGTCGTGGTTGCCGGCGATCGCGAACACACCCACGTTCGGGCTGAGCTCGGCGAGCGCGCGGCGAAACGGGACCAGGTAATGCTGGCGGGTCTGCGGCGTGGAGAAATAATCGCCGGTCAGGAAGACCAGGTCGGGATGCTGGCGATTGATTACCTTGACGGCCGACTCCAGCCGCTCGAGGTCCTCGTCGCGGTCGACGTGCAGGTCGCTGATCTGGCAGGCGACCACGCCCTTGAGCGCCGGCGGCAGCCCGCGCACCGGCAGCGCGATGCCTTCCACATCGATGGCATCGATCGTGCGCCGCCACATCTGATGGATCGGACGCAAGGCAAGCGGCGGCTTGCGCTTGGCGCGCGTGCCGCGTTTATGCGGAATGCGCCGCGGATGCGAAGCAGCGTTCAGGAGTTCAGGGACACTCATGGGAACATTAATCTTAGAATACTTCGAGCAGCTGAAGGAAGCTCTCGAGTTCGATCAGGCGGCGGCCGCCGCGGTCGAGCTCGTCGTGATCGTGCTCCCAGGCCTGCGCCTGCGGGATGTAGACGGCGCCGAGCCCGGCGCGCAGCGCGGGGTTGATATCCGAGCGTGGGCTGTTGCCGATCATGTAGCTCGCCTGCGGGTCGAGGGCGGCGGACTCGGCCAGCCGCCGGTAGGCCGCGACGTCCTTCTCGGCCGGCACCTCGACGTGGCTGAACAGCGGTGCGAGTCCCGAGCGTCCGAGCTTGTCGAGCTGCTCGGCGCGTTGACCCTTGGTGAACAGCAGCAGGCGATGGCGAGTGGCGAGCACCGCCAGCGTCTGGCGCACGCCGGGCATCAGTTCGCAATCGCGCGCGATGAAACGGGCGCCGATTTCATCGACGATCGGACGCAGGCGCGCGGCGGCCGCGGGCGCCACCAGGAGGTCGAGCGCGAGATGCATCGCGCGCATATAGGGGCCGCGCCCGTACCCATGGGAGCCGATTATCTCGAGCTCGAACCGGCGCACCGCGGGGCGCACCGCCGCGGCGTCGATTTCCACCCCGTGCGCCGACAGCGCCTTGGCGAACTCGCGCTCGACTTCGCGGAAATGCAGGTTGGAGTACCAGAGCGTGTCGTCGGCGTCGAAGATCAGGTTCAGATTGTCGCGCCGGGCCGGAGCCATTGCCGTCACCTCGCCGGTACGGGCAGGACCGCGATCGCGCCGGTCGCGGGATTGCGGCCGACGTAAACCTCGGTCTCGTAGACCGCGCGCAGATTGTCTGCGGTCAGCACCTCCTCGGGCGCTCCTGCCGCGACCGTGCGGCCGTGCTTGAGCAGCATCACGCGGTCGGCCCACAGCGCCGCGACGTTGAGGTCGTGCAGCGTCGCCACCACCGCCATCCGGCGGCTCAGGCAGAGCTCGCGTATCCGGGTGAAGATCTCGGCGATATGCCGGAGGTCGAGGAACGCGGTGGGCTCGTCGAGCAGCGCGATCGCGGGTTCCTGGGCGAGCGCGCGGGCCAGGAAGACCCGCTTGCGCTCGCCGCCCGAGAGCTCCTGGATTCGGCGGGCGGCGAGCTTCAACAGGTCGAAGCGATCGAGCGCGTCGCAGGCGATCTCGAGGTCGCGCGCGCTCTCGAGATGGAAGG
>JBGPMT010000259.1:0-4768 GCA_041487135.1 Binataceae bacterium (SeqCode)
CCGCATCGAGGCTCGCCTCGAAGACCTTGCGCAGCTTGGTCTCGCTCTCGCGCAGCCGTTTTTCGGCCTGCTTGGTCTCGCGAATGTCGCGCGCCATTACCACCGCGCACGGCTCGCCGTCGAGATCCACCACCGCCGCCGAGAGCAGCATCGGGATGACGCCGCCCTCGCCCGCGAGATAGTTGTAGGCCAGGTTGCGGACTAAACCGTGGGTGCGCAGCGCCTCCAGGAATTCTCCGCCGCGCCGGTTCTCGCTGTGCAGGCCGATGTCGCGGATGGATTTTCCGATCACCTGCTCGCGCCTGAAACCGGTCAGGCGGAGAAACTCGCGATTGCAGTCGACCAGCACCCCGTCGCGCATCCGCGACACCGTCATCGCGTCGAGGCTGGTGTCGAAAATCCGGCGCAGGGTCGCTGCGCTCTCGCGCAGCCGCTTCTCAGCCTGCTCGCGGTCGGCGATTTCCAGCCGCAGCAGGCGCTGGCTCTCGCGCAAGGCCTCGACCTGCGCGGTCATCTCCTCGCGCGCGGCGATCAGCGCGCGCTCGCTGCGCTTGATATTGACGATGCCGCGCACCGCCATGATGGCATGCGGTACGCCCTTGAGTTCGACCACTACCGCCGAAATCAGGTGCGGCTCGATCTGGCCGCCGCGGACCCGAAAGTTCTCCTCCCAGTCGCGTACGAAGCCCTGCGCGCGCAGCCGCCTGAAAAACTCGTCGCGCCGCCCCGGGGCGACCCACAGCCCGTGCTCGTCGAGGCTCTTGCTGATCGCTTCCTCCCGGCTGATGCCCGTGACCCGTTCAAATTCCGGGTTGACGTCGACAAAGGCCAGATCGCTCAGCCGTTGGATCGTCATCATGTCGAGGCCCGCCTCGAAGACCTTGTGGACCACGGTTTCGCTGTCGCGCAGCCTGAGCTGGTTCTCGCGCAGCGCCTCGACCTGTTCCGACAGCGCGCGATGAGCCTCGCGCAGCTCGCGCTCCGTGCGCTTCCATTCGCTGATGTCCCGCACCGCCGAGACCACGCACAGCTCGCCGCCGAGTTCGACGACCACCGACGACATCAAGCCCGGGACCATGCTGCCGTCGCGCCGGCGGAAGATGCTTTCGACATTGCGCACCAAGCGCTCCGAATTGAGGCGCCGTACGTAATCACGCTGGCCGTCCGCGGTCACCCAGAGCGCGAGCTCGCCCACCGTATGCCCGACCAGTTCGTGCCTGGCATAGCCCGTGATGCGCGCGAACTCCGGATTTACTTCGACGAACAAGCCGTCGCTCAGCCGGTTGACGGCGATCGCATCGAGGCTGACCTCGAAGACCCGTCGCAGCGCCGATTCAGCCGCAGCGGATTGCGATCCGGCGGCGCCGGAGGCGTCGGGCTTCCGGCGAAGCTCTGAGAGGAGCATGGGAATCGCGCCGCCGATCAGCAGGACCATCGCGATCAGGAGCGGTTCGGGGCGCATCAGAGCGAGGCCGATCACGCTGCAGGCGAGGGCCAGGGCCGCGCACACGGCGAACGCCATGGCCCGCCATCGGCGCCGCAGCCGGTCCCGGAATCCCGGTTCCGGGATTCTCCCGCCGGCTGGCACCGCGCGCGCCGAGTCGCTACGCGAATCGGGCGCAGCAGCCATCTTTGCAATTCCTCATCGCTTCCACGATCCTTCGGTCCCTATCGGTCGCTTTCCGGCTGGCAAGCGACATTCACGACGGGTGCTCGGAGGCTCCTGGCGGACTCCCCCCGGGTAAACTTTGATGTTGTCCCGTCTTAAAGCGCGAATCGACAGGCAGACTTGCGTATGCTTAAAAATACCTCGATTTTCATGGAAAAGCAACATTGTGATAATCTTGGATATTTAAAGACTACAAATGCTAGAGACCGTCATGATTCCAGTGCGCGATCGAAATCCGCGATCAGGTCGTCGGTCGCTTCGAGCCCGACTGAGAGCCGGATAAGACTTTCGCTGATGCCGGCGCCGGCGAGCTGTTCCGCCGACATCCCCGAATGCGAGGTGGTCACCGGCCGCGTGATCAGGCTCTCGACCCCGCCGAGACTCGGCGCCGAGACCGCGAGCGTCACGCGATCGATGAATCTTTCCGCCGCCGCGAGCCCGCCCGCGACCTCGAAGCTCAGCACGCCGCCGAATCCGTCCAGCAGCTCGCAGGCCCGGAGATGATCGCGATGCGTCTCGAGGCCCGGGAAATAGACCGCCGTGATTTTCGGATGCTGCTCGAGGAAGCGCGCGATCCTGAGCGCGCTTTCATTTTGATAACGCACCCGGACCGCCAGCGTCTTCAGCCCGCGGTCCAGAAGAAAACAGGCATGCGGATCGAGCGCGGCGCCCAGATGGTTGGAGGTATGGCTGATGCGCTCGACGATCTCGTGACCGCCGATCACCGCGCCCGCGACGATATCCGAGTGACCGTTTAAGTACTTCGTGCAGCTATGGATCGAAAGGTCGAAGCCGATTTCCGATGGCCGGAAATTGATCGGGGTCGCGAACGTGTTGTCGATAATCGAGACCAGGCCGTTGTCGCGTGCGAACTCGGTTACGGCCCGCAGATCGCCGACCTCCAGCAGCGGGTTCGAAATCGTCTCGACGTAGATCGCGCGCGTATTCTCGCGCAGTTTCTCTTTCCAGGCCGCGGGCTCGCCCGGATCGATAAACGTCACGTCCAGGCCGAGCCGTGGGAACTCCCCGGTCAGCAGGCCGTAGGTCCCGCCGTAGATGCGGTTCTGGCACAGCAGATGGTCGCCGCTGCCGAGAATCGTCAGCAGCGTGGTTGAAATCGCCGCCATCCCGCTCGCCGTCACCAGCGCCGACTCGGCGCCTTCGATCGCCGCGAGCTTGCGATGGAGTCCGATATGGTTCGGCGTGTTGCTGAGCCGGATGTAGTGCAGATCGTGGTAGCTGCGCTGGCCGATGTACTCGAAGGTGGAGGACTGGAAGATCGGCGTCACCACAGCCCCCGCAATCGGCGGCTCCGGCTTGCCGGCGTGGATCAGCCGGGTCTCGATTCCCGTCAGAATCTTCTCCATCGACTCACCTCACCCCGCAAAAATTCCGACGCCGCTTTCGCTTTGTATCACCATCCGACAGGGGTTTCACGCCGTTCCAGGCGCCGCTAAGCTGACGATCCCGGGAGCGCGTGCGATGCCCGGATGAGCGGAGCAGATCGAATTGAAGGCGCTGGTTATCGGCGGAGGAATCATCGGCGGGTCGGTCGCCTGGTCGCTCGCCTCCGAGGGCGTCAAAGTCACCGTCTTCGAACGCGGGCGGCTCGGTAATGAAGCGTCATGGGCGGCCGCCGGGATGATTGCGCCGCAGGCCGAAGCCGAAGGGCCCGGCCCGATCCTCGACATCTGTCTGCGCGGACGCGAATCGTTCGATCGGATGATCGATCGCCTGGCGCGCGAAAGCGGGGTCGATCCCGAATACGATCAGGCCGGCATCCTCTATTGTGCGCTCGATCAGGATGAGAAGCGGGAGCTCGAGCGGCGCGCGCGATGGCAGCGCGAGGCGGGGCTCGGAGGCGAGGTCGAGGAGCTCGACGGGGCGGCAGCGCGCCGGATGGAGCCGATGCTCAGTCCCGAGGTGCTCTACGCGCTCCATCTGCCGACCAATCGCCGGGTCGAAAATCGCAAGCTCACGCAGGCCTACATAGCGGCCGCGATCCGGGCGGGCGCCGAGTTCCGCGAAGGTGCGCGGGTCGCCGAAATCATCGCGCGTAATTCTCACACCGCCGCTCTCCGGCTCGACGACGGCTCGCTCCATGAGGCGGATTTCGTGATCAATGCGGCCGGCGCGTGGGCGGCCGAGATCCGCGGGCTGGAAGCGGACGGGCTCAGGCTCCGCCCGGTTCGCGGACAGATCGTCTGCTTCCAGGGACGCCCGGGGATGCTCGGCCCTGCGATCTTTTCGCTGCGCGGCTACCTGGTGCCGCGCCGCGACGGCCGGCTGCTCGCGGGCTCGACGATGGAAGACGCGGGCTTCGATCGCAGCGTCACGATGGCCGGGATGGGACGGATACTGGCCGGCGCCAACGCGCTCGTCCCGGGTCTCAGCGCGCTTCCGTTCCGCGAGGCCTGGGCGGGCTTTCGTCCCGCGACCGACGATAAGCTGCCGGTGCTCGGCCCCTCATCGGCGCATCCCAACGTGCTCTACGCGACGGCGCACTTTCGCAGCGGCATCCTGCTCTCGGCGCTGACCGGCGAGGTGATCGCGGCGCTCGTGAAGGGGCGCAAACCGCCGCTCGACCTGACGCCGTTCTTGCCGGAGCGTTTCTCGCCGGAGCGTTTATGAAAGGAAAGGGCGGTCCGATGAGCTCTCAGGTGCGCGCGCTTGCGCTGATCCGCGATCTGTTCTTCCGCTCGAAGCTCGATGCGCTCGCGAATCAACTCGGCGCCGCGATCGTCTACGCGGCCAATCTCGAAGCGGCGGCCGCGCGGATAGCCGAGTCGATGCCGACCATCGTGATGGTCGATCTCAATGACGAGAGCTTTCCGCCCGATCGCACGATTGCGGCGCTCGGCGCCGCCGCGCCCGGCGTGCGCGTGATCGGGTTTGCCTCGCACGTCGATTTGAAGGCGATCAAGGGCGCCCGCGCCGCCGGCTTCTCCGAGACCCTCTCGCGCAGCGAATTCACGGCGCGCCTCCCGGAACTGCTGCGCGGCTAGGAACGGGCCGGAAACCTGGTCATTGATATGTTAAACTGCTCAAGGGGAAGGGCCCTTTTCTACCCGGAAAGACAACCAATGAAACATTAGCTAG
>JBGPMT010000260.1:0-4765 GCA_041487135.1 Binataceae bacterium (SeqCode)
CGCCGCTGGAGCGGGTGAGCGACTGGCAGGAGTTTCACGAGCATTTTGCCGAAACAAAGCTGCAGGCGCAGGGTGCGCGCTGCATGGATTGCGGCGTTCCGTTTTGCCACACGGGCACGCTGATCAGCGGCATGGCTTCGGGCTGTCCGGTCAATAATCTCATTCCCGAGTGGAACGATCTCGTCTACCGCGGCTTGTGGAAAGAGGCGCTCGAGCGGCTCCATAAGACCAATAATTTTCCCGAATTCACCGGGCGGGTGTGCCCGGCGCCGTGCGAGGAAGCCTGCGTCCTCAACATCAATAACGATCCGGTCACCATCAAGCTGATCGAGAAGAGCATCATCGATCATGCCTTCGCCGAGGGCTGGGTCACGCCACAGCCGGCGGCGCGCCGCTCCGGCAAGCGCGTCGCGGTGGTGGGATCGGGACCGGCGGGGCTGGCCTGCGCTCAGCAACTCGCGCGCGCCGGCCATGCGGTCACGCTTTACGAACGATCCGACCGGGTGGGCGGGCTGCTGATGTACGGGATACCGGACTTCAAGCTCGAGAAGTGGATGGTGAACCGGCGGGTCGAGCAGATGCGCGCCGAGGGGGTCGAAATCGTCACCGGCTGTCACGTCGGGCGCGATCTGCATGCCGACGAGCTGCGCGCCCGCCATGACGCGATTTGCCTGACCATGGGATCGACCAAGCCGCGCGATCTGAAGATCCCGGGGCGCGAGCTCGACGGGGTCCACTTCGCGATGGATTTCCTGCCGCAACAGAACAGGCGCAACTTCGGCGACCTGATCGATCCGAGTTCGGAGATTACCGCGCGCGGCAAGCGGGTCGTGATCCTGGGCGGCGGCGACACCGGATCGGATTGCCTCGGCACCTCGAACCGCCAGGGCGCCGCCGAGGTGTTCCAGTTCGAGCTGTTGCCGATGCCGCCGGCGCAGCGCACGGCGGAGATGCCGTGGCCGGAGTGGCCGATGATCCTGCGCACCTCCACCTCGCACGAGGAGGGCGTGCGCCGCGACTGGAGCATGAACACCAAGGGCTTCAGCGGCGAGAACGGCCGCGTCGCCCGGCTTCACGCCGCGCGGCTGCACTGGAAACGCGACAACGGGCGGATGGCGATGGAGGAAATTCCGGGCAGCGAGTTCGCGATCGATTGCGATCTGGTGCTGTTGGCGCTGGGATTTCTTGGACCCGAGCCCGACACAATCGTGGCGGAGCTCGGAGTCAAGCTCGACCAGCGCGGCAACATCGCGTGTGAGAATTACGCCGCCAGCGTGCCCGGCGTGTTTGCCGCGGGCGATGCGCGCCGCGGCCAGTCGCTGGTGGTATGGGCGATATGGGAGGGGCGCGAGGCCGCCCGCGCCGTCGACGCGTACTTGATGGGCGAAAGTTTTCTGCCGGCCAGCCCCGAGCTCTGAGCGCATGCCGCAAGCGGCGGCGCTTGAACAAAAAGGATCGCCGGGGGCGGACCCGGTCCGCCCAGGGGGAAGATGAAGCGGTCCGGACCCTCTGTAGCATTACGCCTAGCCGCGTCGCTCGCGGCGATGATGATGCTGCTCGCCACCACGCTGGCGGCTTTCGCCGGGACCCCGCTGCTGCGCATTTTCTTCACGCCCGACGTGCCCGCCGTCATCGGAGGCGTCGCCGTCGCGCCCAATCAGGTTGCGGCCGACGATCTCGCGGTAGGTGTCACGCATCTCACGTTTCCTTCGCTTCCCGAGGGCGTTCATATCACCGGCTATTATCAGACGCCCGATAATCACCAGCTTTTGAGTTTCGACAACCCGGTTACGCTGCCGTCGGGCGCGGGCGCGATCACGATCACGCCGCGCGATGTCGCGAGCTTCGACGGCGCAACTTACTCGCGCTACTTCGACGGCGCTGACAGCGGCGTTCCGGCCGGGGCGGCAATCGACGCAATCACGATGGTCGGTGGAACCGACCTCGCGCTCTCCTTCGATATCCCGGTCGCGCTTCCGGGTCCCGCGAATACCACGATCACCGCCTACCCGCCCGACCTCTTGCGGCTCACCGGCTCGGGCGCACCGTTTCGGATTTTCTTCGACGGCGGAATAAACGGCTTGCCGGCGGGGGTGAACCTGGTTGGCGCCGATTACCTGGGCAGCAACGGCCACCTGCTGCTGGTGTTCGACGGCACCGGATCGGTGAGCGGCGAGAACTTTACGCCGCACGACGTGCTCGAGTTCGACCCCTCAAGCGGCGATTGGTCGCTCGCTTACGACGCCGAAAGCGCGCATCCGGGATTCGCCCCGGCGCATATCCAGGGAGTATTCGCGCTCGAACCGACCCCTGCGCCCACCACCACGGCAACCGCGACTGCAACGACGGCCGCCACGCTCACGCCAACCGTTACATCGACCCCGACCGTCACGCCGACGGCGACTCCCACGGCCGTGCCGGTGAACCTCAGTTATTCGCCTACCCAGATGGTTTTTTCCAATGAGCCGGTCGGCGTCACCGGAGCACTAAGCCGCGAGCAGCGCGTCACGCTCCGCAATCCGAGGAACCGCCTGAAGGCCGCTATCGTCTTCGGGACGCCGTACACGACTAGCGACGAATTCAAGGTCTCATCCAACAATTGTGCGAACCTTGCACCCGGGAAGAGTTGCACGATCGGCATCCAGTTCAGGCCCGCGCAGCTCGGCCGGCGCATCGGCACCCTGGAGATCGTCAACAACGCCCACAACAGCCCCCAGCGCGTGAGCCTCGCCGGCAGGGGTGTGCGTCCGGTCATCCGGCTTCGCCCGAGGGCGATTGCTTTCGGCCGGTTGAAGGTGGGCAGCGAGAGCAAGCGGCCCAAGACGGTCGCGATCATTAACCGCAGCCCGGTACCGGTTCAGATCGACAAGATCGAGGTGACGGGCGCGGCGAGCAGTGAATTCAAAGTGGTCCCGGAATGCCCGAGCCCGCTGGGGGCGCTATCGCAATGCAGCCTGAGCGTGAGCTTTACGCCGGCGAACAAAGGACTCCGCTCGGCACATATCAGGATTACCGACGTGGCGCGCGGCAGCCCGCAACGCGTGCCATTGTCTGGAACAGGAATAGGAAAGTAACGATGTCCGAAACGGGAAAGTAGCGATCCAGCCGCGTCCTGACCGATCAGTTCATCGCTGACCAGACGTCGGGGCCGAGCTTGCGTCCCTTCAGATCGCCAAGCACCACCATCGCCATCCGTTCGGGCTTGAAGCAGGAGACCGCAAGCGGGACGATTTCGTCATTGGTGACCCGGTCGATCGCGTCGGCCAGTTCCTGCAGCGGGATCTCGCGCCGGAAATAGATCTCGTTGCGCGCCAACCGGTTCATCCGGCTGTCGGTCGACTCCATCCCGAGCAGCATGTTGCCCTTGAGTTGGCTCTTGGCGCGGGCCAGCTCGGCCGGCGTGAGCCCTGAGCGCGCGACCTTGCCGATTTCCCCGAGCGTCACCTCGATTACCTCGTCGGTCCATTCAGGGTTGGTGCCCGCATAGATCGCGGTGTAACCGCAATCGAGGAACGCGGCGTTGAAGGAGTAGATGCTGTAGACGCGGCCGCGGCGCTCGCGGACTTCCTGGAACAGGCGCGACGACATCCCGCCGCCCAGCGCTGTGTTGAGAACATAGCTCGCGTAACGCAGGGGATCGGATTGGCTGAGCCCGGGCCCGCCGATGCACAGATGGATCTGCTCGAGCTCCTTCTCGTACTGTTGCACCGCGGGACGCTCGGCCGGCGGGCTGATGACCGGCGGCCGTCCATTGCCCGCGATAGCGCCGAACAGCCGCGCGCACTCGGCCACCAGCCGATCGTGATCGACCATGCCGGCCGCGGCGATCAGGATCTTGCCGGCCCGGTACCGCTCGGCCATGAAGGAGGTCAGAAGCTCGCGGTTCATCGTGTTGACGGTCTGCTCGGAGCCGAAGATCGGCAGCGAGAGCGGATGGCCTTCCCAGAAGCGCAGGTTGAAGAGATCGTGAATAAAGTCGTCAGGCGTATCCTCGGCCTGCGAGATCTCCTGGATTACGACCTGGCGCTCGCGGTCAATCTCGGCCGGCTCGAACACCGAGTCGAGAAAGATGTCGGCCAATACGTCGGTCGCGAGCGGCAGGTCGGCGCCCAGCACCTTGGCGTAGTAGCAGGTGTACTCCTTGCCGGTGAAAGCGTTGAGCACGCCGCCGACCGCGTCGATCTCCTCGGCGATCTGCGCGGCGGTACGGCGCTTGGTGCCTTTGAACAGCAGATGCTCGATGAAGTGCGAGACCCCATTCTGTTCGGGCACCTCGTAGCGCGAACCGTTCTCGACCCAGATTCCGATCGAGGAGGAGACCACCTGTGGCATCGCCTCGGTTATGACCCGTACGCCGTTGGGAAGGATGCTCTTGCGAATCATCGTTGCGACTCGGCCGGCGTGCTACTTGCCGCGTTGAGCGGAATCTTCCTGGGCCTCACGCATCGAGAGCCGGATCTTGCCCGAGCGATCGACGTCGAGCACCTTGACGTCGATCTCGTCGCCCTCGTGCAGCACGTCCTCGACCCGGCGTATGCGTTCGTTGGAAATTTGCGAGATATGGAGCAGGCCGTCGGTGCCCGGCATGATTTCGACGAAGGCGCCGAAATCGACGATCTTGCGCACCTTGCCCTTGTAGATCCGGCCGATCTCGGGTTCGGCGATAATCGCCTGGATGGCGTCGATCGCCCGCTGCAACGCGTTGCTGTCGGCGGAGGCGATCCGCACCGTGCCGTCGTCCTCGATATCGATCTTGCAGCCGGTC
>JBGPMT010000261.1:0-4738 GCA_041487135.1 Binataceae bacterium (SeqCode)
GGTCGGTTATCAGCCCACCCTGGGCACCGACCTGGGCGAGCTCGAAGAGCGCATCACGACCACCAAAAAGGGTTCGATCACGTCGGTGCAGGCGATTTTCGTGCCGGCCGACGACTACACCGACCCGGCGCCGGCCACTACCTTCGCGCATCTCGACGCGATCACGGCGCTGGACCGCAAGATTTTCGAGAAGGCGATCTTTCCGGCGATCGACCCGCTCGCCTCGAGCTCGCGGATTCTCGATCCCGAGGTGGTCGGCAACGAGCATTACCAGGTGGCGCGCCGCGTGCAAGCGATTCTTCAGCGCTACCGCGACCTGCAGGACATCATCGCGATCCTCGGCATGGACGAGCTCTCCGCCGAGGACAAGCTGGTGGTGGCGCGGGCTCGGCGCGTCGAGCGCTTCCTGTCGCAGGCGATGCATGTCGCCGAGCCCTTCACCAACATCCCGGGCACCTACGTGCCGCGCAAGGAGACGGTGCGCGGCTTTGCCGAGATTCTCGACGGCAAGTGCGACGACATGCCCGAGCAGGCCTTCTACCTGGTCGGCACGATCGACGATGCGCGCGCCAAGGCCGAGCGGCTGGCGCGCGGCGAAGCCCGCTAGGCAAGCCCGATGGCGCAGGAGTTCCCGCTGCGGCTGGTCACTCCCACCGGCGTCCTCTTCGACGGCCCGGTGCGCGAGGTCGACGCGGTCAATCCGCTGGGAGAGTTCGGCGTGCTCGCCGACCATGTCGATTACATCGCGGCGCTGAGTCCCGGAATCCTCACGATTACGACCCCGGACGGGGCGCGTAGTCGATTCCTGGTCACGGGTGGGCTGGCCGAGGTCAAGGACGGCGCCATGACCGTGCTGGCGGACGAGGCCGAGACCCCGCGCGTGGCTGATGAGGCGCAGCTCACGCGCGAGGTGCAGGAGTCCGAGGCGAAGCTTGCCGGAGTGAGCCTTTACGACGCGAGCTACCCGGAGGCGGCCGAGGAGATAGCGATGCTGCGCGCGCGGCTCCGCGCCTCGCAGATGGCGCGCGAGGCGGGCGGGCGGGGCTAGCGCCTGCGCGCCACGTCGATGGTCACGGCATATGCGCCGGACCGATAAGCGGCGTGGCGACCGGGGCGGCGATGCCGACGAACTCGCTGGCGCTGTCTGACGAACCGAGCACCCACACATCGCCCGCGCCGTCGATCGCGATCGCGAATCCAAGATTTCCCCCCGACTCGGTGAACCCTGAGGCCGGCGAGAGCGCGGCGCCGGTCGAGTCCAGCTCGGTGATACTGCCGCTGTTCGCGACCCAGACGTGGCCCGCGCCGTCGATCGCGACGGCTCCGGGAACATGCAGCCCGCCGCCGATGAATCCCGCCGGATCGGGTGAAATCGCGTTGCCCGAAGAGTCGAGCTCGGTGACGCTGTGACCTTCGCCGCGCCCGGAATTCGACACCCAGACGTTATCGCCCGAGTCGATCGCGATTCCGACCGGCGCGTCGAGACCGCCATCGGCAAAGCCCGTCTGCGGCGAGAGGGCCAATCCCGCCGGATCGAATTCGCTCACGTTGTCATCGCCGCGATTGGCGACCCAGGCATCGCCCTTCGAATCGAGAGCGATACCGAAAGGGTTTGTCAAACCGCCGCCTGAGAAGCCCGCTTGTGGCGACAGCGGGGTTCCGCTCGCGGTGAACCGGCTCAGCGTGCTGCCCCTCTGATTGGCGACCCACGCGCCGCCGCTCTGATCGATCGCGATCCCGAGCGGACCCGAGAGGCCGCCGCCAAGGATTCCGAACGGGGGCGTAATCAGCGCGCCGGAGGGCTTGAACTTGCTAAGGCTGTTGCCGCTCAGATTGGTTATCCAGACGTTGCCGACGTTATCGATCGCCAAGCCGACCGGCGCCAGCATCCCGCCGCCCGTAAACCCGGTCTTGCCGGAGAGCGGCACTCCGGTCGGGCTCAACTTGGTGATTGAGGCGGTGGCGCTGTTGGCGATCCAGGCATCGCCCTCCGCATCGATCGCAAGCCCGGCGCCGAGAGAATCGATCGCCCCGCCGGTATACCGGATCGCGACCGACCAGTCGGTCGGGCCAGCCGCCAGCGTCGGCGAAAACGGCTTAATCGGCGGTATCAGGCCGAATAGGGCTCCAACGTTATGCGCGGGGTTGCGAGCGATATCGAGCGCCGCCTCGAGCGTATCCTGCGCCGTCGTCGCATCGGCGGGTACCATGCACGGCGCGCCAGCTTCCGGAGGAAAAGCCGAGCCGGGGGTCGCGCAGGTGAAGAGCGCCTGGCATTGCGGCGATCCAGCACCAGCGGAGTTGACGCATCCCGCGAGGATGTCGGCGAGCGTGTTGAGTTCGCTCGCCGGCAGGCTGGTGTTCGGCGGCGTGGCGATCGTTCCGGTCCTCACGTCGACCAGGTTCGCGGCCAGCGCCACGGCGTTCGCGAGCCCGGTCGCATTGCTCGGCGGCGCCCCGATTTCCTGTGCTCCGAGCCCGCCGCCCGCCGCGCTGACGACGGATGCGCCGCCCGTGTAATTCATGAACTGCGCGAGCGTCCAGGTCGAAGCGACGGTCGTTAGTTCGTTGATATTGAACGCGAAGTGGCGCGGGACCGCAGCACAGTCGCCGATCGCGGCCATCATCACGATCGCGTGGCCGGCACCCGAGGCCGAATCGCTACCCTGCGCGGTCGCATAGACCTGCGTGCCCGGCAGACACAGAAACGTCAGCGTAAACCTGCCGTCGGCCTTTGCGACCGATTCAGCGAGCGGACTTGCCCCCCGGCCGTAACCGCTCGAGCCCATCCGCCAGAGCGTCACGGTCGCACCGGAGAGCGGCTGAACGCCACCCTGGACCGTGCCCTTTATCGTGACGATTCCGCGGCCGCATCCGGCGGCGGAGATCAGCATGACGACGAGACTCGAAACCAATTTTCCGTGAATCCGCAACCACTCAACCCAGGCGAGCGAGATCGTCGAAAAAGTTGGGATAGGTCTTGGCGACGCATCCGGGGTTCCTGATCTTGAGGCCGGCCAGTCTGAGCCCGGCGACCGCGAACGCCATCGCGATTCGATGGTCGTCGTAGGTTTCGATCGTAACAGGACGCGGCGCCGCCGCCGGTTCAATCAGCAGTCCATCGTCGAATTCGCGCACGGTTGAGCCGATTCGGCTGAGTTCGGTTGCGAGCGCGTGCAGCCGGTCGCTTTCGTGATGGCGAATGAAAGCGACGGCGCGAATCCGGGTGGGCGAGGACGCGAACGGCGCCAGCGCGGCGAGCGTCGGCACCATGTCGGGCATGGCGTTCATCGCGACGTCCACGCCCGTCAGGCGTCCGCGCCCCGAGACCGCGATCTCGCCTCGATCGAAGCGCACCTCGGCGCCCATCTTTTCGAGCACGCGCATGAAAGCGACGTCGCCCTGCACCGAGCCGGCGTCGAGGCCGCGAATCCGGACCGTGCCGCCGACCAGCGCGGCCGCCGCCGCAAAGTAGCTCGCCGCGGAGGCGTCGGGCTCGACCGCGAAAGTGCCCGCGCGATAGGTCTGTCCGCCCGGTACGACCAGGGTGTCGCCGGCGACCGAGCTTAGCGCGCCGCGGCTTTCCATCAGGCGCAGCGTCATCTTAATAAACGGGCGCGCGGTCTCGCCGCTGACGCGGAGCCTGAGTCCATTGCGCCACAACGGGGCCGGCATCAGCAGCGCCGAGACGAACTGCGAAGAGACGCTCGCGTCGATCGCCGCGCTCCCGCCGGCAAAGCGCTCGGGGCCGCGCTCGATTATCACCGGCGGGCAGCGGTTGCCGCGCTCGCTGAAAGCGCGCGCGCCGAGATGGGTCAGCGTGTCGAGCAACTCGCCCATCGGGCGCTGGCGCATCCGCTGGTTGCCGTCGATTCGGAACCGGCCATGACCGAGCGTCGCGAAGGCGGCCAGAAAGCGCATCGCGGTGCCCGCGCCGCCCACCGACAGGTTCGCGCCCGCGGCCGGGATGGTTCCGCCGCTGCCGACGATCGCGATTCGGCCGCGCGCCTCCTCCGCGGCGATTTGAAAGCCGAGTTGCGCGAGCGCGCCGACCATCTGGCGGGTGTCGTCGCTGAACAGCGCGCCCTCGATCATCGAGCTGCCGGAGGCCATCGCGGCGAGCAGCAGGGCGCGGTTGGTGATGCTCTTGGAGCCGGGTGGCGTGACCGTCGCATCCAGCGGACGGGTGATGGGAGTTATTTCGATTTCTTCAACGGTCACAGGAGAGGAGCTTAGCCGCGTTGCGGAAGCAGGCTCAAGCTGGCCCCGCGGTACTGCCCGATGCCACAAGCTGCGATCACCTTGATTCGCAGCCGTTCGGGATTGGTGCTATCGAGAGGCGGCCGGAAGTGATCGCGCGCTCGGCTTCGATGACGTCGGCGCGGCGAAGGAGGCGGCGCTTGCGGAGGTCAGCCAGCGAGGCGACGTTGGTGGACGACCCGCTCCCGGAGGTCACCACGAAATAGGTGCGCGGAAAATCGCGGCCGACGCTCAGCGCCGCATCGGTGTATTCGAAGCCACGTAGGCCGAGGCGTTCCATCCCGCGTCGCTGACCGGGCCGGGGGTGAGCAGCGCCACTTCGAATCGATGCTGCCCGGCGGCGCCGCGCCGGTCCGGGCGCGTGCATCCGGCGACCAGCAACGATACGACGATGATTATCGACCGCGCGAGAGCGCCTTTTCTTATAGATGAAATCATTGCTTTTTCAACCATTAATCGCGGTTTGTTGACTAGCAAA
>JBGPMT010000262.1:0-4728 GCA_041487135.1 Binataceae bacterium (SeqCode)
GCAGGTCGCGGACCTCGAGTTCGACCAGGTCGAGCAATTCGGGGTCGTCGACCATGTCGACCTTGTTCATGAAGACCACGATGTAAGGCACGCCGACCTGGCGGGCGAGCAGGATATGCTCGCGGGTCTGCGGCATTGGGCCGTCGTTGGCCCCGACCACCAGGATCGCGCCGTCCATCTGGGCGGCGCCGGTGATCATGTTCTTGATGTAGTCGGCGTGGCCCGGGCAATCGACGTGCGCGTAGTGGCGCGCCTTGGTCTCGTACTCGACGTGCGTGATCGCGATGGTGATTCCGCGCTCGCGCTCCTCGGGCGCCCGGTCGATCTTGTCGAAGGGCACGAACTGCGCGAGTTTGCGCGCCGCCAGCACCTTGGTGATCGCCGCGGTCAAAGTGGTCTTGCCGTGGTCGATATGTCCGATCGTGCCGACGTTGGCATGCGGCTTGGTCCGTTCAAATTTCGCCTTCGCCATGGTTTTGCCTCCGCTTGGACCTCCCTGTCTCGGTTCACCACTAAGCGCGCGGGCGCGGCTCGTCGCCGTCCCCGCTGCGCGCGATCAGCTCTTCATGCACCGCTTGCGGCACCGGCTCGTAGACCCCGAATTGCATCGTATAGGTGGCGCGTCCCTGGGTTATCGAGCGCAGCTTAGTCGCATAGCCGAACATCGTGGCCAACGGTACGCGGGCCTCGATCACCTGGGCGCCGGCCCGGTTCTCCATGCTCAGAATCTTGCCGCGCCGCGCGCTGAGATCGCCGATCACGTCGCCCATGAACTCCTGCGGCGTCACCACCTCGACCTCCATCACCGGCTCGAGCAGCACCGGCTCGGCCTTCTCGGCGGCCTTCTTGAACGCCATCGAACCGGCGATCTTGAAGGCCAGGTCCGAGGAGTCGACCTCGTGATACTGGCCGTCGAGCAGCGCCGCGCGGACATCCACCATCGGATAGCCGGCCAGCACGCCGCTCTCCATCGCTTCCCTGACCCCGTCTTCGACCGAGGAGATGAAGTTGCGCGGAATCGAGCCGCCCTTGGTCTCGTCGACGAATTCGAAGCCGGCGCCCTTGCCGAGCGGTTCGATTCTCAGATCGACCACGCCGAACTGGCCATGGCCGCCGCTCTGGCGCACGAAACGCCCCTCGGCCTCGGCCTCGCACCGGATGGTCTCGCGATAGGCGACCTGCGGCCGGCCGACGTTGGCGTCGACCTTGAACTCGCGCAGCATGCGGTCGACGATGATTTCGAGATGCAGCTCGCCCATCCCGGAGATCAGGGTCTGCGCGGTCTCGCGGTTGACGCTCACGCGGAACGAGGGATCTTCCTTGGCCAGCTTCTGCAGCGCCTCGCCGAGCCGCTCCTGGTCGGCCTTGGTCTTGGGCTCGATCGCGATCTGGATGACCGGTTCGGGAAACTCGATCGATTCGAGCACGATCGGATGGGCCGGGTCGCACAGCGTGTCGCCGGTGGTGGTATCGCGCAGGCCCACGGCACAGATATCGCCGGCGAAGACCTCGGAAATCTCCTCGCGCTTGTTGGCGTGCATCTTGACCAGGCGCCCGATGCGCTCGCGCTTGCCCTTGGTCGAGTTCAGCACCGAGGCGCCCTGCTCGAGCCGCCCCGAGTAGACGCGCAGAAAGGTCAGCGTCCCGATGTAGGGGTCGGTCATGATCTTGAAGGCCAGCGCAGAGAAGGGCGCCTCGTCGCGCGGCCAGCGCTCCTCCACCTTGTCGCCGACCTTGCCGATAACCGGCGGCTGATCGTGCGGCGAGGGCAGGTAGTCGATCACCGCTTCGAGCATCGGCTGCACGCCCTTGTTGCGGAATGCCGAGCCCATCAGGACCGGCACCAGCTTGAGCTTGAGGGTCGCCGACCGGATCCCGGCGCGCAGCGCCTCGGGTTCGGGATCCTTGCCCTCGAGGTAGAGCTCCATGATGTGCTCGTCGTGGTCGGCGACCGCCTCGATCAGCTTTTCGCGGTAGCCGGCGACCCGCTCGCGCATCTCGGCCGGAATCTCCTCGGAACGGAAGGTCGCGCCCAGCGCGTCGCTATCCCAGATAATCGCCTTCTGCTCGATCAGGTCGACCACGCCGGTAAACTTGTCCTCGGCACCGATCGGAAGCTGCAACAGCAGCGGAATGGCCTTGAGCTTCTCGCGAATCTCCTCGACCACGCGCTCGAAGTCCGCTCCCACGCGGTCCATCTTGTTGATGAACGCGATGCGCGGGACGTGGTACTTGTCGGCCTGGCGCCAGACGGTCTCGGACTGCGGCTCGACCCCGCCCACCGCGCAGAACAGCGCCACCGCGCCGTCGAGCACGCGCAGGCTGCGTTCGACCTCGATCGTGAAGTCGACATGGCCGGGCGTGTCGATGAGATTTATGCGATGCTCGCGCCAGAAGCAGGTGGTTGCGGCCGAGGTGATGGTGATGCCGCGCTCCTGCTCCTGCACCATCCAGTCCATGGTCGCGGTGCCATCGTGCACCTCGCCGATCTTGTAGTTGATACCAGTGTAGTAGAGAACGCGCTCGGTAGTAGTCGTCTTACCGGCATCGATGTGCGCCATGATGCCGATATTGCGGACCTGTTCGATTGGAGTTTGACGTGCCACTGAAAAACCTGAACAACTTGCAGCCTACCATCGGAAATGGGCGAAAGCCTTGTTGGCCTCGGCCATGCGATGGGTATCTTCGCGTTTCTTCACCGCCCCGCCGCGATTGGCCGCCGCTTCAAGGATCTCGGCCGCCAGCCGCTCCCGCATCGACCTCTCACCCCGCGCCCGCGCCGCCGTCACCAGCCATCGCATGGCCAGCGAACTGCGCCGAAGCGGCCGCACTTCGACCGGCACCTGGTAGTTGGCGCCGCCGACCCGCCGCGACCTGACCTCGACGCTGGGACGGACGTTGTCGAGCGCCCGCTTGAAGACCACCAGGCCGTCCTCCTTGGTCCGCTCGGCCACCAGCTCGAGCGCGCCATAAAGGATCAGCTCGGCGGTCGGCTTCTTGCCCCGCTCCATCACCACGTTGACGAACTTCGCCACCGTCCGGTCGTGGAACTTGGGGTCCGGATTAATCTCGCGGACTTTCGCCTGACCTTTGCGTGCCATGGGCTTCTACTTGGGTTTCTTCGAACCGTACTTCGAGCGGCCCTTGCGCCGTTCCAGGACGCCGATCGAATCGAGCGTGCCGCGGATCACGTGATAGCGCACGCCGGGCAGATCCTTGACCCGGCCGCCACGGATCAGGACCACCGAATGCTCCTGCAGGTTGTGCCCGACGCCGGGGATATAGGTGTTGACCTCATATCCGTTCGAGAGCCGCACGCGCGCCACCTTGCGCAACGCCGAGTTGGGCTTCTTGGGCGTCGTGGTCTTGACCTGAGTGCAGACGCCGCGCTTTTGCGGCGAGCCCTGCAGCGCCGGTGCGCTGATCTTGTAACGCTTCTTGATCCGCGCGTTGCGGATCAGCTGGTTAATCGTCGGCACTTAAACTTCGATCTCCCGGTCCGGCTCTTCCGGTCCGACCTCAGGATCCCGCCGGCTCACTCGCCCCGTCCCGCACGGACATCAGAGCTCAACCGGCCAATTTTTCAAACAAACCCCCCAAGGGCGGAAGTGCCCTTGGGGGAAACCCTAGTATATAACCTACGGCTTCCCGCCTGTCAATTACCGCCCGTTGCGATCGCCTGCGCGGCTTCGGACTCTTCCTCCGCCGGCCCCCCCTCGGCTCGGATCTCAATCTGATTGTAGGCCGTTACGCCCGTACCGGCGGGAATCAGCCGTCCCATAATAACGTTCTCTTTGAGCCCGACCAGACGGTCGACCTTGCCATTGATCGCCGCCTCGGTCAGCACCCGGGTGGTCTCCTGGAAGGAGGCCGCCGAGATGAAACTCTCGGTCGAGAGCGAGGCCTTGGTGATGCCGAGCAGCAGCGGTTCGGCGATGGCCGGCTCGCCGCCCTTGCCCAATACCCGGCCATTCTCTTCGTCAAAACGCCATTTCTCGATCTGATCGCCGACCAGGAAATCGGTATCGCCGACCTCCTTGATCCGCACCCGGCGCAGCATCTGACGCACGATCACTTCGATGTGCTTGTCGTTGATGCGCACGCCCTGCAAGCGGTAGATCTCCTTGATCTCATCGACCAGGTACTTGGCCAGCGCCTTTTCGCCCAGGATGGTCAGGATATCGTGCGGATTCGACGAGCCTTCCATCAGCGCCTCGCCGGCCTTCACGATATCACCCTCGTGCACGCCGATATGCTTGCCCTTGGGAATCGGGTATTCGCGCGGCTCGCCGACCTCGGGGGTGACGACCACCTTGCGCTTGCCCTTGGTGTCCTTGCCGAAGGAGACCTGGCCGTCGATCTCCGAGATGACCGCGAACTCCTTGGGCTTGCGCGCCTCGAACAGTTCCGCGACCCGGGGCAGACCGCCGGTGATGTCCTTGGTCTTGGTGGTCTCGCGCGGGATTCTCGCGATTACGTCGCCGGCCCTCACCGCCGCGCTCTCGGTCACACTTATATAGGCGCCGACCGGCAGGAAGTAGCGCGCGTACTGATTCGAGTTCGGGATCTTGGCGGTCTTCCCGCTGGTGTCCTTGATCGAGATCCGCGGGCGCACGTCGAGTTCCTTGAACTCGACGATCACGTTGGAACGCGCGCCGGTGCGCTCGTCCACCCGCTCCTCCATGGTCTTGCCCTCGAGGATGTCGCCGAATATAACCGTCCCGACGA